>NZ_CAXAQF010000032.1:0-45071 GCF_963970735.1 Pseudomonas sp. RA_35y_Pfl2_P32 | reverse complement strand
TCTTGATCCACCCGCCCCATCGGCAGGCTGAGCGAAGGTGTCCATCAGGGGGGGGAGGCGCGTAGCGTCGTGCGGCGAAGCCGCATACATCGAGAGGAGGTGCAGCGAAGCAAACCGGAGGCGATGCCCCCGGATGGGCACCGTAGCGAAGGTACCCCGAGCCCTAGCGAGGGGCCGTACGTAAGGGGCAAGAGCCCTTGGTTACTTGGGGCTTTTCCAAGTGACCCGCCGTAAGGGCGGAACCAATAGCAGCCGTTACCGCAGCAACGGATATACCCCCCACCCCCAACAAATTTAATTTCTAAATCCCCCCGCCGACTTTCTGATTTGCCGCCCCCCACCCCCTACCCGCCTAATTCAGGCCTCGCCCCCCAAGGTCCGATTATGCAAACCGTCCGCGCCACCACCCGCCCCGCCATCTGGCTGATGCTCGCCGTCGTCCTGGTCGCCCTGAACCTGCGCCCCTCCATGGCCGCCATCGGCCCGCTGCTGACCGGCATCCGCAACGACATCCCCCTGAGCTTCAGCCTCGCCTCCCTGCTCACCATGCTGCCGGTCATGGCCATGGGACTGGCCATGTTCTTCGGCATGCGCATCAGCCGCTACCTGGGCGAACATCGCACCGTGGTCCTGTCGCTGCTGATCATCGGCCTGGCCACCGCTTCCCGGCTGTTGCTCGACTCGGCCGCCGAACTGATCGTCAGCGCCGTCCTGGCCGGCATCGGCATTGCCCTGATCCAGGCCCTGCTGCCAGCGCTGATCAAATCCCGCTTCAGCGACAACGTCTCGCTGTTCATGGGCCTGTACGTCACCTCGATCATGGCCGGCGCAGCCATCGCCGCGTCATTCTCTCCCCTGGTGATGATCCACACCGGCAGTTGGCGCATCGGCCTGGCGATCTGGGCGGCACTGGCGGTTGTCGCCTTGCTGTTCTGGTACGCCCAACGCTCGGCCATCGCTCCCCAGGCCAGCCCGACAGCCAACCACACACCCTTTGCCGGCAATCGCCGCGCCTGGTTGCTGGCCATCTTCTTTGGCCTGGGTACGGCGTCCTACACCTGTGTGCTGGCATGGCTGGCGCCCTACTACGTGGAGAAAGGCTGGAGCGAACAAAGTGCTGGCCTGCTGCTGGGGTTCCTGACCGCCATGGAAGTCATCTCCGGCCTGCTGACCCCGGCCCTGGCCAACCGCAGCCGCGACAAACGCCTGGTGCTGATGGTGTTGCTGGGCCTGATCGTGGCCGGTTTCTGTGGGCTGATCCTCAGCCCCGAGTTCCTGAGCCTGCTCTGGCCGTGCCTGTTGGGGCTGGGCATCGGCGGGCTGTTTCCCATGAGCCTGATCGTGTCCCTGGACCACCTCGACAACCCCCAGCGCGCGGGCGGCCTGACGGCCTTCGTGCAAGGCATCGGCTACCTGATTGCCGGGGTTTCGCCGCTGATTGCCGGGATGATCCGCGATCAACTGGGCAGTTTCGAATGGGCCTGGTGGGCGCTGACGGCGGTGGTGCTGGTCATGATGGTGATGGTCCTGCGCTTTGACCCACGCCACTACGCCAGGCACATCGACTGAGCAGGCCGGTCTGCGGCGCATGGTCCTGAGCCGCGCCTTCCGTTAGCATCCCTGGTTCAGGCGTGCGCGCAACCTGCGCACGCCGCCCAACGGATGGTATGGATGCTCAACAGTAACTTGCTGCGCAAGCTCGATATGCAAGACCTCATGGTGTTCATCGCGGTCTATGAACAGCGCAATGTCAGCGGCGTGTCCGACGCCCTGTGTGTCAGCCAGTCCACTGTGAGTTATTGCCTGAAGAAACTGCGCACCAGCTTCGAGGACGAGTTGTTCATCAACACCCGGACCGGCATGCGGGCGACCGACAGGGCCAGCAGCATGTACCCCCATGTGCTGAAGATCATCGAGAGCATCAACCTGTGCCATGCCGGGGTCCAGGCGTTCGACCCGACCCGCCGGGCCGTGACCTTCAACCTCTGCGCCCCGGAGTACTTCGAACAGTTGATTCTGCCGCGCCTGCTGCAACGCTTCGCCCAGGTCGACCTGCCGGTGACCATCAATGTGCACAAACTCGAGAGCGACATTCCCGCCGAGGATCTGCGCAGCGGCCGCATGGACCTGGTGATCGGCTTCGGCCCGAATTTTCATCAGAACCACAGCGACTTCAAGTCCCAGGTTCTGCTCACCGATGACCTGGTGTGCGTGGTCGACCCGCGCGCGCCGCACCCGACGCCGCGCTTCAGCCTGCAGGATTTCGCCCAGCGCCGGCATGTCTTTCCTACGCCCTGGACCTCCAGCACCAACATGGTCGACGGCTGGCTCGCGCAACAGGCCCACAAACGGCAGGTGGTCGCCCGGGCCAACAGCTACAGTGCGGCGCTGAAGTTGATTGTCGGCACCGATTACCTGCTGGCCATGCCCCGGCGCATCCAGCAGTTGCTGGCCAGCGAGCCTGGGTTCAGCCATTTCGAGGCGCCCCAGGGTTTGCCGGGGTTCAGCCTGGACATGCTGTGGAGCGAGGCCCGCGACCAGGACAGCGCCAACGCCTGGCTGCGCGAGCAGGTGCTCGAGGCCTGCGCCGCGCAAGCGCTGGGTTGACGGAAGCGGCGGGTCTCAGCGACCGATGGCGGTCTTGGTGTAGGACTCGCGGTCGATGTCCAGCACCTCGACACTCAGTTGCACCTCGACCCCGGCCGGCCATTCACACAGCTCCTGCAGGACCGCCAACAGGCTATCGGACAATTGCTTCTTGATCGTCGGCGAACGGCCGCTGAGTATGGCCAGCCGCACCGCCACGAAGCCTCGCTCGCCCATGCCAGTGCCCACCCGGAAAGCGCCCACCTGCACGGCCCGACTCTTGATGTCGAACTCGTCGGCAAACTGCCCGGAACCGGCCAACGCGTGGTTCAAACGCAGCAACGCCACGTCCGCGTTGAGCCCTGGCAGGTTGTCGGTGTATTCCATGTGCAGGTGAGGCATTGCAGTGCTCCTTGAGGTCACGATCAAAGCGCCTAGGTATAGCACAGACCGCTCCTGCCGCCCTCTGCGACGTAGGTCTAGCTCTGCGCCGCGCCGCGGTCACTCATGAAGGCTTCCAGGCGCGAACGCAGCCAGCGCTCGGCCGGGTCAGTGTCGACGTGGCTGAGCCAGACCATGGACAGGTCCAGGGTCGGGGTGTGGAACGGGAACGGCTCCTTGAACAACTGCCCCGAGGCAGCCATGGCGGTGGCGGTGTAGTCCGGCAGGCTGGCGATCAGGTCGGTACCCGCCAGCAAGGCCGGCAAGGCACTGTATTGCGGCACCGACAACACCACTTGGCGGGTACGACCGATCTCGGCCAGCCACTCATCGGCATAGCCGCTGACGTTGGCCGTGTGCGAGACCAGGACGTGGGGCCGGGCGCAGTATTCGTCGAGGGTCAGGGGCGTGTCCGAGGCGTCGGCGCGCAGGATGCTGGGCTGGATGTGGCGCAGTAATTTGCGCTTGGCATTGGCCGGCAGGCCACGGGTCTGGCTGATGCCCACGGTGATATCGCCAGAGGCGAGCAAGTCGGGAATTCGCCAGTAGTCGACATGCTGCACCACGAACACCACCTGTGGCGCTTCCTGGCGCAAGGCGCTCAACAGTGGGGGCAGCAGGCCAAACTCGACGTCATCGGACAGGCCGATGCGAAAGGTCATGGTGCTGCTGGCGGGATCGAACTCGCGGGTCAGGCTCAGGGCCGAGGACAAGGCATCGAGCGCCGGAGACAGATGCTGGATCAGCTCTTCGGCCCGCGCCGTGGGCTCCATGCGGTGCCCAACCCGGATAAACAGCGGGTCGTTGAGCATGGTCCGCAGGCGATTGAGGGCCGCGCTGATCGTGGGCTGGCCGAGAAACAGCTTTTCCGCCGCGCGTGTCACGTTGCGTTCGAGCATCAGCGTTTCAAACACCACCATCAGGTTGATGTCGGCCTTGCGCAGTTCATTGCGATTCATCTACCGCCCCCAGTCTCCAAGACTGGCGACAGTTTATGAAGCCGTGGGGAGCGCCGTCCATCGACATCGACGATTGATTGCACGAGTGCGTTTAACATTTCGCGCGACGCCACCGACGTCGTACAGCCTTTTCCTTTTTCGTCGGCAGGGCTGGCCCACGGAAAAAACCTGATTACCCTCAGACAGGTTTCGCCACATCCGTGCGAAACCGTCATCAATAATCAAGGAGCAACCCGTGGCCAGAGACAAAGCCAAAGACGACCTGCACTTCAACTGCACCGAGGAACATGAAGCCGAGTATGTGGCAGGGCTTTACCCTGAGACCGTGAAGAAAGAGGTCAAAGACTTCCTGAAACGGGCTTGCCAGACCAAGCTGCTGAACAACGCCACCCACCAGCAGGTGTATGACCTGATCCACAAGCAGTTGGGCCACAAACAGGCTTGACGCGGATGACGCCCAGCGGCCCGCTCACGCGGGTCGCCGGGTGCCAGGCGCAACCTTCAGTTGCGCGCCCGAAGCCCTTCGATAAAGCCGGCGATACGCCCACAGGCATCGCTCAACGCAGCATCGGAGACGGTGAAGGAGATCCGCACGAAACCGGCGGTGCTGGCCCCGAAAGCGCTGGCATCGAGTACCGAGACACCCGTGGCGCGGAACAGCTGCCAGGCGAAATCGGTGCTCGACAGGCCGGTATCCCGCACGTCCACCAACATGAACATGCCGGCCTCGGGCACCTTACACTTGAGCAGCGGCACGTTGCGCAACCCGGCGACCACCAGGTCACGCCGACGGCGATACAGCTCACGTGCCTGCCCGACCACCTGCTCATCCAGTTCCAGCGCCTTCAACGCGGCGGCCTGGATGAAGCCCGGCAAGCCATACAGCATGCACAGCAGCAGGTTATCCAGATGGCCGATCAGCGCCTGTGGCCCGACCACCCAGCCCACCCGCCAGCCGGTCATGGCATGGGATTTGGACAGGCTGTTGAGCACCACGGTGCGTTCGCCCATGCCTTCCAGGGTCGCCACGCTCTGGTGCGCGCGATCGTAGGTGAGCTGGCCGTAGACCTCGTCACTGATGACCCACAGGTTGTGCCGCTGGGCCACCAGGGCCACGGCTTCCAGTTCCTCGTGGGTGTAGACGTTGCCGGTGGGGTTGTTGGGTGTGGCCAGGGCGATGCCGCGGGTCTTGTCGGTCACCACCGCCTCGATGGCGGCCAGGGTCAGGCGGAAATCGTTTTCCGCCGGCTGGGCAATCGGCACCAGACGCGCGCCGCTGGCCTGGATGCTGGCCTCGTAGGTCAGGTACATCGGTGCTGGCACCAGCACTTCATCGCCGGTTTCGAACAGGCACATGGCGGTGGCGTACAAACCATTCTGCGCACCGGCCACCAGGGCCACGTTGGCGGCGGACACCGGCTGGCCGAGCAAGGCGGTCTGCTTGGCGGCAATGGCCTCGCGCAGGGCCGGGCGGCCGATCACGTGGCAGTAGTGGGTGTCGCCTTCGTTCAGGGCCTGGATCGCGGCCGCGCAGATCTCGTCGGCGGTGGCGAAGTCCGGATCGCCGATACTCAGGACGATGGCATCTTCACCCCGGGCCTGTGCATCACACGCGGCGTAATGAATGTCCCAGGCGCTGACCGTCTCACCGCTGATGCGTTGGACCATGGACGAATATTTCATAAAAAACTCCTTGTGAGCCCTCGGGCCGACGTATCAACACAGCGTGAAGTCAGGCCTGTCGTTGGGGCGTTTTGCCGATACGGGCAAAGCCTTGTTCGATCAAGATCGCCAGAATGATGTAAATCACCGCTACCACCAGCAGCGGCTCATAGACCCGCAACGTTTGCGCACGCACCAGGTTGGCGGCGCCGAGCAAGTCGGTGACCGCGACGGTGGAGGCCAGCGCCGTGGCCTTGAGCAGCATCACGCTCTCCCCTGCCAGGGTCGGGCGCAGCATCTGCAAGGCGCGCGGCATCCACACTCGCCGCAGCACCAGCCAGGGCCGCATGCCATAGGCCCGCCCCGCTTCCAGTTCGCCGCGCGGCACCGCACGCAGGCCACCGCGCAGCACTTCGCCAACATAGGCCGAAACGCTCAGGGTCAAGGCGAACGCAACGTACCAGAAACCCTCGCGCAAGTACGGCCAGAACAGGCTGCCGCGAATCAACGGGAAGGTGGCGAACAGGCTACCCACGCCGTAGTAAAGCACGTAGATCTGCACCAGCAAGGGCGTGCCACGCAGAACGCTGGTGTAGAACCGCAGGCCGTTGGCCAGGAAGCGGTTCTTCGACAAGCGCCCCAGGGCCACGCCCACCGCCATCAGGAACCCGAAGAAACCCGAGATCAGCAACAGCTGCAGGGTCAGCCCTGCGCCCTTGACCAACTCGTTGTAAAAACTGCTCAACCACTGAAAGTCCATGCCTGCCCTTCCCTATGAGTGCCGTGGCATCCAGCGTTCGAAGCGAACTTCGACCTGCCGGAACACCGAACTGGAAACCAGCGTGATCAGGTAATAGAACGCCGCGACCGCGAGGTAAAACAGCAAGTAGTGTTTGGTCGAGGCCGCGGCCTGGCGCCCGGCGGTCAGCAGTTCGCTGTAGCCCACCACACTGATCAGCGCGCTTTCCTTGACCAGCACCAGCCACAGGTTGGACAGCCCGGCGATGGCGAACGGCAGCATGCTGGGCAGGATCACCCGGCGCACCAGCATCAAGCGGTTGATGCCATAGGCGCGCGCGGCTTCGATCTGGCCATGGGGTATCGATTCGATTGCCCCGCGGATGATCTCCCCCGAGTACGCGCCCTGCACGATGCCCAGCACCACCACGGCGGCCATGAAGCCGTTGATTTCGACACTCGGTTGGCCGAGCGCCGCCATCGTCAGGTTGATCAGGTCGGCACCGGCGTAATACAGCAGCAGGATCAGCAACAGCTCCGGCACTGCGCGGTACAGGGTGGTGTAGCAATTGGCACAGAGCACCATCCAGCGTGGTCCCTTGAGCTTGACCATGGCCACGATCAGGCCGATCGACAGGCCCAGGACAAAGGCGCCCAGGGAAATACCCAGGGTTTTCACCATGCCCTGCGCCAGGGCCTGGAGCCAACCGTCGGCAAAAAACAGCCGGGAAATTTCAGAAACAGTCATGAGCACACCTTCGCTGGGTTTGCTTGAGGTACCGGCTTACTCGAGGGCCGAGATGTCGGTCTTGAAGTAGCGCTCACGGATTTTTTCGTAGCTGCCGTCGGCACGCATCGCTTGCAGGGCCACGTTCAGGCGCTCACGCAAGGCGTCGCTCCCCTTGCGCACGCCAGCCCCCACGCCGTCGCCGAACAAGGGGTCCATCGGAGCCACGCCCTTGCTCGCGAGCATGGCGTTGTCTGGCAGTTCGAGCAGCGGCTCGACCACCAACTGGTCGGCCAGCATGATGTCGACACGTCCGCTGCGTAGGTCGGCAAGCAGGTCGTCCTGGTCGTTGTAGTAACGGATGGTCGAGTCCTCGGCGTAGTACTTCTTGACGAAGGCGGCGTGGGTGGTCGAGCCCTGCACGCCGATGATCTTGCCCTTGAGGCCGGCCGGGGTCGGGTCCAGTTCCAGGTTGCGCTCGCCGATCCACAGGGCGCGGGTGAAGAAGTACGGCTGGGTGAAGTCGATCACCTGTTGACGCTCGGGGGTGATCGACAGGGAGTTGAGCACCACGTCGACCTGCTGCGATTTGAGCGCCGGGATCAGACCGTCCCAGGACATTTCATTGAGGCTGCATTCGGCCTGCATGCGGGCGCAGACGGCGGTGATCATCTCCGGCTCGAAGCCGCTCCAATCGCCCTTGCCGCTCTTGAACGAGAACGGCGGATAGGGTTCCAGGGCGATGCCGAACACCAGTTTGTCCGCGGCCATCGCGCTGCTCGCGATGCCGGCCAGCAAGCAGGCTTGCAGGGTAACCAACAGAGTTTTTTTCATGCAGGGTGCCTCTTTCAGGTTGTTGTTATCGAGGTTGAAAAAACCGACGCGGTTACCCGCGGTTGTCCTGGGCCATGACAAATTGCCGGCAGCGTTCGCTGCGCGGATCCAGCAGTACCTGTTGGGGCGGGCCTTCTTCCTCGACCCGGCCCTGGTGCAGGTAAATCACCTTGCTCGACACATCCCGGGCAAAGGCCATTTCGTGGGTCACCAGAATCATCGTGCGGCCTTCCTCGGCGATGCCCTGGATCACCCGCAACACTTCGCCCACCAACTCCGGGTCGAGGGCCGAGGTCGGCTCATCGAACAGCATCACTTGCGGGCGCATAGCCAAAGCCCGGGCGATGGCCACGCGCTGTTGCTGGCCGCCGGACAGAAACGCCGGGTAGGCATTGCGCTTGTCGATCAGGCCGACTTTTTCCAGCAGTTGCTCGGCGTGGGCGGTGGCGTCCTTGCGGTCCTCACCGAGCACATAGACCGGGGCTTCGATGACGTTCTCCAGCACTGTGCGGTGCGGCCACAGGTTGAAGCTCTGGAACACCATGCTCAGGCGGGTGCGCAGGCGCTCGACCTGACGCGGATCGGCGACCTGCGCGACCCCATGGCGTCCAGTCTTCAGGCGTACTTCTTCGCCATTGATGCGCAGGCTGCCGCTGCAGGGAATTTCCAGCAGGTTGATGCAGCGCAGCAGCGTGCTCTTGCCCGAGCCGCTGGAGCCGATCAGCGAGACCACCTCGCCCTCCTTGGCGCGCATCGAAATGCCCTTGAGCACGTGGTGGTCGGCGTAGCTTTTGTGCAGGTCGTCGATGGCAACGACCGAGGTGTCCGCTGCCGGCTGCGGGATGTTCACGTTGGTGAGTGCTTGCACGTCTGGCTCCTCGAATGCTGGGGGGTGCGGTACGCAGGGCTGCGGATCACTACTCGTCCTCGCGCGCCGGAATCCACCACTCCTCGCCGCGCACGGTGGTGATGTACTCCGGCCAGCGGAAACGGTGCGGCGCCTGGAAGTCGGCGGGCAACAGGGGCGCCTGCCAATGCTCACCACCGATGCCACCGCCGGTGCGCTGGTCGAACTCGGCCTTGGCCGCCGCCAGCAGGTCGTCGTTGCAGAACAGGTCGAGCAAGGTGCTGGCGATGGTTTTGGCCGCCACGTCGATCATCGGGTCGATGGTCTGCGGGATGCCGCCCAGGGCGTTGGAGACCCAGTCCGGATAGACATGGCCGGCGGGCGCAGAGAGCATCGGCCGCGCGACGAGCAGGCGCACGGTCGGGCAATGCCAGGTGTATTCGGGGTAGTCGTCGGAGGTCAGGTACTTCTGCCAGGCCGGCATTTGCAGGCGCATCTGGCGTTCGCACTCCTGCGGCTCGATCAATTGTTCGATGGCCGGCAGGAAGGGTTCGGCCATCGGTTCCAGGCCCAGGTTGCGCTGGATGTCGCGGGCGATCTCGCAGGCTTCCAGGCCCCATTGCGGCGCGCCGATGGCGGCCAGGTTGTCGTAGGTGGCCTGGGCCAGCACATGGTTGGCCAAGCCACCACGGGACTTGCACACCCAGGTCTTTTTCCACTGGCAACCGGTGGCCATCGCCGCGGCGGCGGCGTTGTTGTCCATCACCGAGGAAATGGTTTCGGCCTGCTCGATCGAGTCGCAACGCAGCAGGTACTGGATCTGCGACAGGTGCGGCGGCAGGTTGTCGGCGGTGGCCTGGCCGGCAGTGAGGATGGCTTCGTTGTAGCTCCACAGGCCGGTGAACGGCAGGGTCGAACGGCGCAGGCTTTCATTGAGGTTGTAGAAGTGCATCAGCGCATCGTTGGCCCCCGGCGCGCGGGCTGCCAGGTGGTTCTGCGGGATGGGGCTGTAGCGGTCGGCGGCGATCCAGTTTTGCGGGTCTTCGCAGGTGAAGCTGTAGATGTAGGCGTAGGCGATTCCGCAATGGGTATCCCAGGTGGTGGTGTTGTTCAGAGGCAGCATGTAGGTGGGGTGAAAGCTGATGGCCGCATCCAGGTTGTCGTAGTAACCCTTGGCGGCATGCACCGGCTTGGAGGCGCGCAGCTTTTCGGCCGGCTCGCCGAAGAAGCGGATGGTGCCCTGGATGCCAAACTCGAGCATCGCCGCCTTGGCCGCCAGCACCCCACCCAGGGCACTGATGCCCAGCGCCGAATGCGGATCGGTGTGGCCGGGGGCAAACCGCGACAGGCCGTCACGCGGCATCTTGCGGGTGGTCGCGGCCTGGCAATTGCCAGGGACCGCGTCGTACTCGGCATAGGTGGCCAACACCGGGCCATTGCCGTTGCTGAAGGTGGCGCAGAAGGCGGTCGGCATGCCGCCACTGCCCTCTTCCACGGTGAAGCCTTCCTTGCGCAGCAGCTCTACATACCAGGCGCAGGACTTGTACTCGCGAAACGCCGGTTCCGCGTAGTGCCAGATGATCTGGTGCCAATCGGACAACTGCTGGCGGTGCTGGTCGATCCATTTACGGGCAAATCTTTTCTGCAATTCCATGCGGCGTTCTCCCAAGGGTTCGGCAAAGGGGTGCTCAGGCAGACAGGAAGGCTGCGGCGTCCAGTTCCAGCAGGACCGGCTGGCGGGTGTCGGCCAGGCGGATCAGCGCTTCGCGCAACTGCTCGCGGCTGCTTACGCACTGGTGCTGGACGTGGCAGGACGTGGCCAGCGCGGCGAAGTCCGGCGGCAGGATGTCGACGCCCAGTGGCGGGATCTCACGGGCGGTCATGTAGTCGCGGATCTCGGCGTAGCAGTGGTTGTTCCACAGCACCACGATCACCCCGGCTTCGGCTTCACGCGCGGCGATCAACTCGGCGCTGGAGAACTGCACCCCGCCATCCCCCACCACTGCCAGTACCGGGCGCTCGGGCATCGCCAGCTTGGCGCCGATCGCCGCCGGCAAGCCGTAGCCCAAGGTGCCGAAACCGGTGCCGGCGTTGAACCAGCTGTTGGCTTGCGGCGCCCGGTAGCCCAACGCGCCCTGATACACCGGTTGGGTCGAGTCGCCGACCACAATTGGCGCTGGCAGGCTGTCGCGCAGGGTGTCGAGCATCTGCTGCATGACGTTTTGCTTGGGGCTCCAGCTCGCCCGCTCGGCGGCATTGACCCGCGCCACGCTGAGGTCGGCCCAGTCACTGGCGGCGCGCTCAGGCACGGCGTTGAGGAGCGCCAACAGACCTTGCCCGGCGTCCCCCAGCAAACCGACATCGGCACGGGCCGCGCCGAGAATCTGCAGTGGGTCGATGTCCAGGCGAATCAGCGGTGCATTCAGGACCAGCGGCCCGAGGCCAAAGAAGTCGTAGTCGGTTTCGCCCAGTTCGGTGCCGACTGCCAGGACCACGTCGGCCTCGGCAAACAGCGCCCGGCCATGGGCCGACGACTGCACGCCGTCGAGCAACAACGGATGCTCCGGCGCCAGCAGGCCACGGGCATTGGTGGTCAGGGCGACGGGGGCCTGCAGCCGCTCGGCCAGCGCTTGCAGCACCGGGCCGGCACGCCGGGCGCCGCCGCCAGCGAGGATCAATGGCTTGCGCGCGGCGACCAGCAGTTGCACCGCCGCGTCGATGTTCACCGCCGCTGGGGCCGGGGCTTGCGGCAAGGGGCGCGGACGCAGGTCGAGGCCATCGGCCGGCATCTCCAGTACGTCGAGAGGGATTTCGATGTGCACCGGCCGCGGCCGCGCACAACTGAACAGCGCAAAGGCGCGGGCCAGCACTTCAGGTAATTCCTGTGGGCGCTGCAGGGTATGGCTGAAGGCGCAGACCCCGGAGACGACGGCACGTTGGTCGGGCATTTCATGCAGGTAGCCGTGACCCAGACGCTGGTGTTCGCGACGGCTGGTGGTGGAGATCACCAGCATCGGCACCGAGTCGGCGTAGGCCTGGCCCATGGCAGTGAGGATATTGGTCATGCCGGGGCCGGTGATGATGAAGCACACCCCCGGCTTGCCGCTGGCGCGGGCATAACCGTCGGCCATGAACCCGGCGCCCTGTTCGTGCCGTGGGCTGATGTGGCGCAGCGAACTGCCGTGCAGTCCGCGATACAACTCGACCGTGTGCACGCCGGGAATGCCGAACACCGACTCCACGCCATAGCCTTCGAGTAACTGGACGAGCGCCTGGGCACAACTGGTCATGCGAGCACCTCTGTATTGTTATGGTTATGTCAGGCATGCGCGGCCTGATTCGAGGGCTCTAGTATTGGTGACAAAATAATTACATCAATCGAAATAAATTTGCGTCTTTGTCCAATTTAATTGAACAGAGCGGCCGTCGATGACCGGACGAAAGGATCATATTGCTCACCAGTGGCGGGCAAATTATTCGATTGTGGGGGTCGGTGTTTTTCATAAAGATGCTGCGACGGCCCCCATAAGGAAGACCCCATGCACGTCCGGCACCACCCCCTCTTGACCCGCAATCCCTGCACCCAGCGCCAGCTGATCAGCCTGCATTACGGTCAGCCCGGGGGCGCCGGCAAGGTGTACCTGCAAGCCAGCCTGCACGCCGACGAGTTGCCCGGCATGCTGGCGCTGCATCATTTGCGTTTGCTGCTGGACGAGGCTGAGGCCCGTGGCGAGGTCCTCGGGGAAATCGTGCTGGTGCCGATCGCCAACCCGATCGGCCTGGAACAGACCCTGATGCACGATGCCATGGGTCGTTTTGACTTCAACAGCGGCGAGAACTTCAACCGGCGTTACCCGGACCTGGCTCAGATGATCCAGGCGCAGCTTGGCGCTGAGCTGAACGACGACCCGCAACACAATCTGCAGTTGATTCGCCGCGCCATGGCCGCAGCCTTGCAGCGGATGTTGCCGGGCACCGAGCTCGACTCCTTGCGCCAGGCCCAACTGCTGCTGGCCCACGACGCCGACTTCGTCCTCGACCTGCATTGCGATGCCCAGGCGGTGGTCCACCTCTACGGCGAAACGCCCTATCAGGCCCAACTCGAACCCCTGGCCCGCTACATCGGCGCCCAGGCCACCCTGCTGGCCAGCGGCACCGGCGCCGGCTCGTTCGACGAAGCCTGCGGCCAGCCGTGGTGGCGATTGGCGCAACACTTTGAAGGCCGCTTCCCGATACCGTTCGGTTGCGTGGCTGCCACCGTCGAGCTGCGTGGCGAAGCGCAAGTCGAGCATCCACTGGCCCGCCAGGACGCCGCCGCGCTCTGCGCCTTCCTGCAGCACCGAGGACTCCTCGCCGGGACCGCGCCGCCGCTACCGGCCCTGCTCCAACCCATCACCCCCTTCGACGGCTCCCTGACCCTGCGCGCCCCGTGCGCCGGGCTGGTGGTGTTCCTGCACAGCCCGGGGGCCTGGATTGAGTGCGATCAACCGGTGGTCCACCTCATTGACCCCATCAGCGGCACGACCCAGGTGGTGTGCAGCACCACGAGTGGGGTGATGTACATGCGCAGCGCCATCCGCTATGCCGCGGCGGGGGTGGAATTGTGCAAGGTGGCGGGGGCGGAGCCGTTGGCGGGTGGGGTGGTGGTTTCGGCGTGATGAGGTGCGTGGTGTGCTTGAGATCGTTGCTCGGTCCTACAATACGTTGGCAGGTTGTGCCAGGAGGCTTCGCGGTCGGGTCAGGCGGGCCAGGGGTTTGAATCGCCCCGTAAAGTCTTGGAGTTCTACCGAGACCTGACGGAGCGCTCGGGTTATGAGTTGGAAACCGAAGTTCGACAAGGAAGTAATGCATCACGTAGTCATCCGTTACGCCAATGCATCAAGCGTTGCAGCCAGGACGAAGTGACAGCGAAAGCGTCACGCAATTGTTTGGCAGTGATCGTTCGGTCCGCCACATCGAAAGCCAGTGCCGTTCGCAGGGCTGGCCAGCAGTGTTTCGGTAAGTTCTTAGGTGCTTGCAGCTCGCGCTCCAGATGCTCATTGCGGGCTTGGTTCGAGGGCACTCGGCGAAACGGGGGCTTGCCTCCGGCCAGCTCGTAGATCACACAAGCCACTCCGTACACATCGGCACTGGCCGACAGCGCTTGGCCCTCGAGCAATTCTGGCGCAGCGTAGCCCGGTGTCCAGCCATTGAAGCGCTCACGACTCAAGTGCGGCAGGTCGGGCAGGATGCCCCTCTCCGCTTGACCGAGGCCGAAGTCAAACAGGCGAACGCCTTCTTCGCTGAGCATCACGTTGCTCGGCTTCATATCACCATGCAGCACGCCGCGAGCATGAGAGTAGGCCAGTGCATCGAGCAGCGGCAGCACGATGTCGCGCAATTCCTCCCACGGCAGGCCTTGGGGACGCTCGCAGAGTAAGTTATCCAGGGTCAAGCCACGCATGAACTCCATGGTGACGAAGGCACGCTGGCAGTCAGTGTCCACCTCAAAAGTGTGCAAACGCAGCACGTTGTCGTGCCGCAGGCGCCGGGTCAGGGCGAACTCGTTGTAGAGCAACGCACTGGCGTCCGGCGACTCGGCGAATTCTTCGCTGAGAACTTTCAGCGCGACGTAAGGGTCGGGATCGCCGAACTGTTCGCTCAGCAAGTCTCGTGCACGGTAAACCGCGCCCATGCCACCGGCACCGAGCAAGCGCTCGATGCGGTAACGGCCTGCCAGCACATCGGGTATTTCACCGATGGTAGCCCTGGTTGGCGCTAGCACGGCTTCAGCCTTGTACGACTTGGCGAACGCAAAGTAGGTCAGGTTGCTGACCTGCGCCTCGCTCTCCAGCAGGTCGTCGATCGGTCGCATGTGTTCAGTCATTGCCGGATCACTACAGCTGTCAGGTTGTCCCGGGCCGAGCCACGCAGTGCACCGTCAAACAAACGATCTAGCGCAACCTGCGGCGCGGTCAGGCTCAAGGCGTCGCCGAGTGCATCGCTGCCAAGTCCTAGGTACAGACCATCACTGCAGAGCAAGAACGCATCGCCGGGACAGATCTCAAGCTCCAGCACATCCAGGGTCAATTGCTCCGCCGCCCCGACCGCTCGGGTCAAGGCATATGCGGCAGGATGGGCCTTGGCCTGTTCGACGCTCATTTGCTGTTCGTCGATCAGTTGTTGTTGCAGTGAATGGTCCTTGGAGAGCTGATACAAACGCTGGCCGCGCCACAGGTAGCAACGGCTATCGCCGGCCCAGATACAGGCCGCACGATTGCCTTCCACCAGCAACACCACCACGGTGCTGCCCATGATGCTGTCGTGGCGCCCGGCGGTGACGGTCAACTCCTGACCCAAACGACGGTTGAGCCAGTGCAGGCACTGGCGAATGCCTTTGAGTCGTTCGTCGAAATCATCCTGCACTGGCAGTTCCGCCAGGCTGGCGACGATCAACTGGCTGGCGATATCGCCCCGCTGATGACCGCCCATGCCGTCCGCAACCACCCACAACCCCTGCTGTGGAGCGTCCAGAAAAGCATCTTCGTTGCGCGCCCGAACCTTGCCGGCATCGGTGCGTGCTGCGCTGCGCCAGGGGCCGGCCATCAGCGTCAAAGCTGCACCGGCATGCGGAAGGTGCGCAGCACGCCCATGTCGAACGGATTTGGCGTGCGCTGGCTGGTCAGCAAGTAGTTGGCGCGCAGGCCTCCTATGTCAGCCTTGAGCACCAGCACGTCACGGCCGGTCAGGTATTCGGTCTGCATCAAATCAAACAGACGGAACAACGACCAAGGGCCGGTGTTCTTCTCGATACCCAGCGGGCGGCCGACCATTTTGTCGAGTACCAGGCTGGTACGCCCGTCTTCAGCGTCGGTTGGCCATTTGAACGACACCGGTACTATCGGGCCATGACGGTACTCGATGGTCTTGTCGCCAAACTTGAACTCGGAACGGCTGACAGCCGGGTCGAGGGTGTAAGGCTCCAGTTTGAACTGCACCTGAGGTTCGGCTGGGTTGTCGGCGAAGAAGCTCTGGCGGATCACGAGCGCGGCGGCCATCTGATCAAGGTAGACCTTGGAGATCGGTAGACTGTGACCATCGACACTGCGCATGCGGTAGTTACCCGGATCACCGCTGACAAACGGACGCAGGTAGCTGTCGAAGAAGCGGTCGGCAATCCCCCTGGCCTTGAAAAACTCGCGGAAGTCGCTGATCGCTACGTCGCTGGCGCTGTGGGCGCTGAACGGATAGCGCTTGCTGATCGCTTTGTCGTAGAAGCTGTATAGCTCACTCTGATAGCGCTGATTCAGATAACGATAAGAATCGCTGAGTACCAGACGCCAGGTGTCTTCAGCCAATACGTTGAACCACACACTCACCGGGCGCGGCAGACGGCCCGACGCATTGCGCAGGTTGCTCAGCGCATCACGCTGGCCACCCATACGGGTCTTGGCCATTTCGAACGCGGCTTGCTCTGGCGAACTGGCACGGGCCAGGCTGGCCATCTGCATTTGCAGGTCATTGAGGGCGGTCAGGGCCGGGATCAGGTCAGCGGTTGGGCCGTTGTTGTCATCCAGCAAGCGGTGCAGCGACTCAAAGCGACTTTGCAGGGACTTCTTCGCGGTGTCCGGCAATTTTTTCACCAAGGCGTCAGCCGCCTTACCGGCCGCGGTGACCGCTAGTTTCCCGAGCTTACCGCCCTTATCTGCCAGTTTCCCTGCCGCATCGGCGGCGTCATCTGCCGTGTCAGCGACCACTGGGAACCGGGTGTTTTCACGCACTTCCACTAGCAGTTGCAGGATCGGCGAATTGGCAGATGTCAGGCCAGCCAATTGCTCCGCGCCGTCACTAAAATCGTTGATGGCCGGCAGCGCAATCCGGCCCACTGCCTCACCCCAGTAGTTGGCGTAGTCGCGAAAATACAGCTGCTCGAGTTCGACCATCAGGCGACGTAAGTCCATACCACTGATACTCGAGCCTTCACCCAGTACCCAGTTGTCACTCAGGATATCGGTAACCAGCATCGAGCCCTTAACCGAAAAATACTGCTGATAGCCCTGTTGGGTGTAGAACCCCGGGATCACGTAATCGGTGCCAACAAACAGCGGCCCCTGTGGGCCAAGATGTTGGCTCAAACGGTATTCCGGCAGGTTACGGGCCTGCTCGCGCAGCATCCGATATACCACGTTAGCCAGGGACTCACTGCGTAAAACCTGACGCGCCTGAGCCACCAACTGATCATTAAGCGGATAGATAAACGGCTGTTGTAGCAAGCGCTCGAAGTGGCTGTTCAAGCCGTTTTGCACAGTGGTGTTGCCGGTGTATCGCTGGGACCATTCGGTGGCAACCCAGTCCTTGAGCCATGGCGCGTCGCGGCGATCCTTCATATTCAACATCAGGTACGCACGCAGGCTATTGAGCAGGCGTTCGCGGTCCTTCATGTTGGCGCGAATCTGCCCTTCTAGCAGGGTCGCGACCCGTGGTAATAGCTGTCCTTCAAGCTCACGTTCATAGGCCGTCTTAACCACCGGATTAACGTCTTCACCTTGATACAGACCTCCACGCTCGTAGTAACCCACATCGCCTTTTTTTGGGAACACCTGAGTAGCCGCGTAGCGGGTGTCGAGGGTCTTGAGCACCGCCATGGAGTCATCACGGGTGGTGAGGGTCGAGCTCTGTTGGCTCCAGTTTTGTGCCAGGTTACGCAGGTTTTCCAGGCGCTCGTAGTTCGCGGAGAAACCGCCCGCCCAGAGCATGCCCAATAGCGTCAGTGCGGCCAGTGCGCCCACGTACAGCGCACGCTGGCCCCAGTGGATGCGGCTGCGTTCGCGTTTGTCCAGGCCTGCAAGATCGGCCTCAGGGAAAATTACCCGACTGAGTAAATGGTGGATGAAGCGCGAATGGCCACTGCGCAGCGTCGGCAGCACGCCGGCGTTCATGCCCAGGTTGGCACCGATACCTGCGGTGGTTGCGTCCATTTCCTCAGTCAGATACGGTGCGCTGGTCAAGTAGAAACCGCGCAACTGGCTTACACGCTGGTAGCGGTTTCCGGTGAACGCCATATCGACGAACAGGCACAGACGCTCGCCGATTTTCCCCAGTCGATGCGGGAAGTCGAGGATGCGGCCACGGCGCTGGGTATCACGCTCCTGGTACATGCGCATGATCACCTGGCTGTTGAGGCGATGCAGCAACGCTTCGAACTCAGTGCGCAGCACCGTCACATCAGTGCCGCTCTGATCCTTGCGAAAACTGGTACCGAGCACCTGATCGCTTTCTTCGCGAGTCAATTGGTCGAAGAACTCATCGAAACCAAGCAGGCGATCAGCCTTGCTCAATACAAGGTAAATCGGCACATCGACGTGCAATTTCTGATGCACATCTTGCAAGCGCGCACGCACTTGGCGGGCCAGGGTTTCAAGCTCCTGTTCACTGCCGCCCAACAGGGTTTCCACCGGGATGGTCACCAGTACACCGTTCAGCGGACGATTGCGGCGACGCTTGCGCAGCAGGTCGAGCAACGTGCTCCAGGCACTGCCATCGACGTCGGCATCTGGCTGGGTCAAGTAACGGCCAGCGGTGTCGATCAGCACGCCGTGATCGGCAAAATACCAGTCACAGTGACGGGTGCCGAGGGTATCGCGGGTCAGTTTTCGATCAATCTTGTTGATCGGAAACTCAAGCCCCGAGAAGTCCAGCAAGCTGGTTTTGCCACTGCCCTGCGGACCGATCAGCAGGTACCACGGCAAATCACTGCGCCAGCGTTCGCTGCGACCACGATACAGGCTCGACGTCTTCAGGGTTTTCAGCGCGTCTTTGAAACGCGTCCTTAACTCTTTCTGCTCTTCGTCGATCTGTTCTTCGCGGCGGATACGATCCTGGCCGTACTCCGTGTCTTCTATGGCTTTTTTGCGAACACCCGCGCGCCAACTGACAAAGACCATGGTCAGGCCCCAGAACAGGAACAGCACACTGATGGTCAGCAAGCGGGAGGTCGAGCCTTCCAAAAACTTGTAGTCATCAACCGCCAGCAGCGGCCCGGCGAACCACACCATGAGCGCGACAAACAGCACCAGCAGCAGCGTCCAGACCCAGGTCTTGCGCAAGAATGCACCGACTTTCTTGAAAAGCTTTTTCATTACGCGTCCCTGTTTACGGCTGCGACTGCGGCTGGGCCGCTGCCGGATCAAACGACTGATAAGGCTGCAGAACGGTATCGCGTTGCTCGCCCAGTACCCAGGCGAAGCCCGAATACATCACCACTAGGCAAACAAAGGTGAACAGCACCACCATCCACGCCGGCACGATACGTACCAGGCTGCGGCGCTGATCGCTCAGGCCTTCCCAGTGCGGTGATAACTCGCGTGGTACATCACCGCGCAACTGGCGGATCTGGCGATACAAGGCGTCGCGGATGCCGTCGAGTTCGAGCATGCCGCGGGCCTGTACGCGGTACTTGCCCTCGAAGCCCAAAGACAGGCACAGGTACATCAACTCCAGCATCGGCAGGTGCTTGACCGGATTTTTCGACAGCCGATCAAGCAACTGGAAAAATTTCTCACCCCCGAAGGTTTCGTTGTGAAAGCTGCTGAGCAGGCTCATTTGCGACCACTCGCTTTCGTTACCCCACGGCGTGGTGACGACAGCTTCGTCAGCCACGGTGCAGAGCACGTAACGGGCAGCCATCACCTGGCTGCTTTCTACGCCATTGTGCAAGGCGCTGACTTCAAATAATTTCAGCCCGGTGGTCAGTCGCTCGTTGAGCACAAGCATGTCTTCGCGGGTACTGCTGTGCTTGAGCCGCACTACTTCAGACAATAATTCTGAGGCAGCAGCCACCAGCGAGTTCAGACTGATATTGAACGCTTCGGCCGGGCGCAAGCGCGCAGCGTAGATCATGCGTTCTTCGAGCTGCTCGAAGCGTGGCGGCGCAGCAAAATCCGTCATCGGACTCGACGCCGGGCCGTGGCCCTGACGGTCGAGCAGGACGGTTCTATCGTCCTGGCTGTATTCCGTATCCTTGATCATGTCGGTCAGTTCCTGATGGCCCAGAATTTCAGTTCAAGCTCGGCAAATTCGCCGGACACGTGGAACGCGAAACCGCCGGAGCGTTCGAGTCGCGCCAAGTCTTCGGAGCTGAGTTCGAGAATGAAGTAGGTTTTGTTGGAGTGGAACGCAATCTGCCGCGGGGCCACAGGTAACGGTTTGACCTTGATGCCTGGCAGGTGCAGGTTGACCAGTTGACGGATACGCTCCACCGGGCCGACCTTGAGGTGCGCCGGTAAGCGATGGCGCAGTTCTTCGGAATCGCAGTTGGCACTCGCCGCCAGTACAAACGAGGCAGAACCTAGTAGTTTGTGGTCGTGCAATGGCGAGACGATGATCCCGTATTGACGCGCTTGCAGCTCCAACTCAATGGCGTGCTGTTCCAGCACCATCGACAACACCTGACGGATCGCGTCCATCAATTTACGGAAGCTTGCACCCTGATCGCTGTGCTGGTAACGACTGTCCAGACGAGGACGTTTGCTTTCGCTGGAGAATGTCGCCAGATCGCCGAGCATGGTCAGCAGCGTGCGGTACAACTCTTCCGGATGCACCTGTTCCAGGCTGAGGTAGTGACGCAGCAGTAGTTCGGTACGGTTGATCAGTTGAAGCATCATAAAGTCGCCGACTTCTGCACCACCCACCTTGCCATTGGAACGGATCCGGTCAGCAATGGCGTCCCCGCGGTTGCCGAGCATGCTAATTACTTCCTTAAGGCACGACAGCAAGTAGCTGGAGGCGTGCGCCTGGATGTAGGTTGGTACGAATTCCGAGTCGAGGCTGATTATGCCGTCCGGCGTGGTATCGAGTACTTCGCAGATCTTCAGCTTCACGTACGCCTGATCGCTCTGCTGCTCGCCGAGCAATAGCTTGAAGTCCGGTCGAGCGCAACTGACCTGGCTGGCGGAGTCGTCGCCAGCGTTGGAGTCGGCTACTTCCGCTTCGTACGCGGTATAGCGCGCCAGCACGTCGGACTGCTCCGGGCGACGGGACTCGATGTGGTTGCCGGTGACCAGCGGCAACGCCAGATAGATTGGCGTGTTGCCGGTGTTCGGTGGCACGTCCAGGGCCAACGGCTCGGTGTTACCACCCAACTCGAACAGGCTACCGTCCGGCAGAATCCCCGATGCCTGACTAATCACCAGTTTGCCCATGTTGAGGAACTGCAAGTCGATGTCCAGGTTGAGGAAGCCCCAGATGTAGCTGCCCAGCAATTGGGTGCGGGTCTTCATCTGGTGGTCGTAGTAGCGATCGTTGTGCTGGAAGTGCTGCGGACGCAGCAACATGCCTTCCTGCCAAATGACTTTATGGGAGTTCATGGTCAGTCAGCCGCCTTGACTAGCAGTTCATGGGTGTTGCGAATGCCGCTCTGGTCGAGCGTCAGGTCGGCGTCGGTGACTTCCTCCGGGGCGACTTGCAGGGTGTAGCGCCATTGGGTATCCGGCAGGTCCCGGTAGGCGGCGAGGACACCGACATAGCGGCTACCCTCCTCGACACTGAGCTTGAATTCGACGGTTTCTCCCGGACGCAGCTCAAGCTCCTCGGTCGCAACCATATCGGGAGCCAGGGATTCCTTGGCGCGCTCGTAAAGGCTGAAAAAATCCGCGTTCTCGAACGCCACCGGGTGCTTGAGTTCAAACAGGCGTACGACAATCGGCGACGGGCGACCGTTGAGATCCGGGTTCAACTGGTCGCTGGCCGTCAACTTCAGGTTGAGTTTCGTGACGTGCGAATACGGCGATAGCGTTGAGCAACCGCCCAGCAGTACCAAGGTGGTCAGCGCAGTCAGCACCTTAAAAAAATCAGTCGAACGGCGAGACATGCGCATCATCCTTGGTGGTTGGTGTGGAGGGTGGAAATCAGGCGGATCTGTTCTTCGTAGGCCTGGGCGAAGTCACGGGCCAACAAGCGCTCGCTCCAGTCATCGTCCTGACGCAGGGCCTGGTGATAACGGCTGTAAGCCCTCCAGCGGCTGCCGGACGTGGCCAGCAACGGCTTGTTGTCGCGCTCGAATCGCAAGGTGAGCTGTTGAGGCGAGAAGTGTTCCAAGGTGCTGCGAACAGCGGCGCGGCTGGCTGTGAGCAAGGCCACCTGATGCGCCTGCAAATCGCGAAAAGCACGGGAGATCGCCTGTTCAGGCGGTAACTGCCCTGGCTTGTTGGGCTGCAACAGAATGTCCAGCGCTTCACCGGCATCAACGGCGAACTTCAACGGGTTTTTGTTGGTGCCCTGAACGATGGTATGGGCCAGGCGTAGTTCGTTTTTTAGCTCGCTGCGGGTGCGCAGGCTCTGCTGCAAACCGCCAACACTTTGCTTGAGCAGACGTGCAGCGTTCAGCGCGAGGGCTTCGCGGGCATCGTGGTCAAGGCCGTTGAGATCCACACCCAGGGCGCCAGCAAACTTTTCCCAGAAACCGTCGCTCTGACGCTCGACTGCTTTCGCAGCCGGGGCGGGCGCAGGTTCGGCCGGGGCATCGACCAGCTCCGGCACCATGAGGCTTTCCATGTCGATGCGCGCATAGTCGGCGCTTCGACTATGCGGCCCACTTCCCTAACTCACCCAGGGCCGCCATGTTCACTGGCACCGGCGGCCCATCACTCAAGCGCACGGTGAAGGAAGGTATTGATAGGTGGCTGGAGGTTCAGCGCGCCCTCAAAGCATCGAGCACGGTAGTCAACTACGTGAGCAAGTCCGGGCACGTCGAGAATAAATTCGGCAAACGTCGAATCGTTGATATCAGCAAAAGCGACATCGAGCTGTTTCAGGCGCAATTGCTCAAGCAAGGCTTGGCCCCAAAGACAGTGAACGACATCTTCACCGTCGTTCGCGGGGTCTGGGCTGATGCCTTCGGAGACGGCATTCTAAAAGCCAATCCGCTCGACCGGATCAGCAACGTCGGATCTGACGTCGACCTGGAGCATGCCGACCCCTTCAGTCGCACCGAGATCAAGTTGATCAGCAATGCGGATCCCGACCGGCGAGCTGACGCCCGGATGATTGAGTTCAACTGCTGGGCCGGGCTGTCCCTGTCCGAGCTAATCGGGCTCGCCGTTGAAGACGTCGATCTTGAAGCCGGCCTGGTACACGTCCGCCGGGCATTGGTCGTCGGTGAATTCAAAGTCCCCAAAGAGCGCTCCAGGGTTCGAGTCGTCGAGCTCATCGACCCAGCCCTCGAACTGATGCGGGAGATTATTGCCGCTGCCAAAGAAGCCCCCACTCTGGAGATCACTGTCATCCAGCGCGACAACATCACCTCCAAAAAAATGAAAGTCAGGTTTCTTTTCCGCAGTTCGACCAGCGGCCTGCTCTGGAGTGGTAAGACGTTGAGCAACTGGTTTACCACCCATCTGAAAAAAGCAGAGGTCCGGCACCGCGGGGCGAACCAGTGTCGCCACACCTTTGCCAGCCAGATGCTGTCGAGCTACGTCCCGGTCGAATGGGTGGCCAGGCAACTGGGCCACGCAGATACAACGATGGTGCGAAAGCATTACGGGAGATGGATACCTAAAGACACCAAGAGCATGGCGGGGATAGTGTCGAAAATGTTGGGGTTTAGAGCGGACTAGAGCGGTATACAGGGCAGAATTTATGCCCTAAAAATGCCCTAAACAATATGACGGAAACGAAAAAGCCCCTGTAATCTCTAACGATTACAGGGGCTTAGTCTTATTCAATAATGGCGGAGAGATAGGGATTCGAACCCTAGGTACCGGTGAAGGTACAACGGATTTCGAATCCGTCCCATTCGGCCACTCTGGCATCTCTCCAACGGCGCGCATCATAACAGCAGGTTCACCGAATGCAAACCCTAAAGTGAATTTTTTTCCGTGCTATCAGATGCTTGCGTCGATTACAGCGGTACGCCAAGGCGGTTGGCGACTTCTTCGTAGGCTTCGATCACGTCGCCCAGCCCCTGGCGGAAGCGGTCCTTGTCCATTTTCTTGCCGGTGGCTTTGTCCCACAGGCGGCAGCCGTCCGGGCTGAATTCGTCGCCCAGGACGATGCTGCCGTCATGGAATACGCCGAATTCGAGCTTGAAGTCGACCAGCAGCAGGCCGGCGTCGTCGAACAGCTTGCTCAGCACTTCGTTGACCTTGAGCGACAGTTCTTTCATGCGAACCAGTTGCTCGGCGGTGCCCCAACCGAACGCCACGACGTGGGATTCGTTGATGAACGGGTCGCCCTTGGCGTCGTCCTTGAGGAACAGTTCGAAGGTGTAAGGGTTGAGCTTCATGCCCTCCTCCACACCGAGGCGCTTGACCAGGCTGCCGGCGGCGTAGTTACGCACGACACATTCAACCGGGATCATGTCCAGCTTCTTCACCAGGCACTCGTTGTCGCCCAGCAGTTTGTCGAATTGGGTCGGCACGCCGGCCGCTTCGAGCTTCTGCATGATGAAGGCGTTGAACTTGTTGTTCACCATGCCTTTGCGGTCGAGCTGTTCGATGCGCTTGCCGTCGAACGCCGAGGTGTCGTTGCGAAACAGCAGGATCAAACGGTTAGCGTCGTCGGTCTGGTAAACCGACTTGGCTTTGCCGCGGTAGAGTTCTTCACGTTTTTCCATGATGGGCTCCGCTTGCTAAGTAGATGGGCTAGGCGAGATGTCGCCAGTCGAGCCCTGAATCTTGATCGGCCAGTTGCAGCCAGTCCGGGTCGCACCCAAGGGTGTCGACAAAACATTGCCGGGCCAGCTGCGGCAGGTTGTTCTTGCTGCTCAGGTGGGCCAGTACTAGGTGTTGCAGGTCTTTCCAGCCCAACTCGGACACCAGGAATGCCGCCTGGTGGTTGTTCAAATGTCCCAGCTCGCCACCCACCCGTTGCTTGAGAAAGGTCGGGTAGTGACCGCGAGCCAAGCGGTCGCGGCAGTGGTTGGACTCGATCATCAACGCATCGAGGTCCTTGTAGCCGTCCAACACGGTGGCGCAGTACGAACCCAGGTCGGTCAGCAGGCCAAAGCGCCGGGTGCCGTCACTGAAGACGTACTGCGTCGGTTCCTGCGCGTCGTGGGCCACGGCTATGACGCCAATGTCCAGCCCACCGATCTGCAACTGGTCGCCCCCGGCCACGAACCCTGCCGGATCAACCGGCTTGCGCATCCCGCGCAAGGTGCCGCGACTGAGGTAGACCGGAATATTGTAGCGCCGAGACAGCAAACCCACGCCATGCACGTGGTCGGCATGTTCGTGGGTCACCAGTATCGCGCTCAGTTGCGCCGGGGTTATCCCCAGGCGCAGCAGGCGTTTTTCGGTTTCTCGCAGGGAGAAACCACAATCGACCAGCACGACGGTGTCGTCACTGGCTATCAGCGTGCCGTTCCCTTGGCTACCGCTGCCGAGAACGGCAAAACGCATTTGATCAGCCCAGGTTGTCCTGAATCATGCCCAACACTTTGCGCGCCACTTCAGCCGGCGCAACGGTGTTGATGTCTTTCTCGACGGTGACCTGGACGTTCTCGCCGACCTTGCTCAGGCGCACCTGGTAACGCTCGGCGCGCGCCTCGACTTCTTCCTTGACCGGAGAACTGCCGAACAGGCTGGCGAAGAAGCCAGGCTTCTCGTCTTTACGCTCGGCTTTTTCGGCCAGGTTGATGTAGTACAGGCCCAGGCTGCGGTTGATGTCTTCCACGCGCCATTCGCCCTGCTCCAGCGCACGGCCCACGCTCGACCAGGCACGGTCCAGATCGTTGCCGACGTTGAGCACCGGGTTGCCGCTGCCGTCTTCGATCAGGCTGACACGGCTTGGGGTATCGAAATCACGGGAGGCAAGCATCGACACCGAACCGCCCTTCTCGGAGATGCGGCTCATGCTGACGAGCATGTCGTCGACCAGCGCAGCGTCCAGGCTGGTGTTGACCGAACGGTTGGTGAAGGCCACGTCGTCGCTGCTGCCGGCGGGACGCTCGGCGCTGACCACGTAGACTTCACTGGTGTTGCGCTGCACGCCTGGCTCGATGCGCACCCGCACGCGGGTTTCGGCATCGGAGGCTACGCCGGCGCTGGCCAGGCGCTTGGTCATGGTGGCCGACAGTTCGTCGGCACGCTGCCAGGTGGTGGTGAACTCGCCGGTCTGCGGACGCTGCTGATCCAGGCGGAAACCGTTGTCCTGGAAGAACTGCACCGCCACTGGCCAGACTTCGGCCGGTGGACGCTGCGCCATCACCCAGCGCGAGTCGCCGCTTTTCTGCAGGCTGTAGTCGCTGGCCTCGGCAATGGCCGACAACGGCTGCGGACGTGGCACCACGTACTCGCCCTTGACGGAGTCGTCGGCCACGTTGCGCGGGATCGGCAGCAGTGGGTCCAGGCGCTTGGCGGTCTGGACATCCGGCGGCAGTTGCATCGGGGCAGTCTGTTGCGCTTCGAGGTAATCGCTACCACGGTCACGGAAATAACCTTCCGGGCCCCAGACCCATCCACAGCCACTGGTGCTGGAGATAATCAAGGCAAGTGCGGAAAGTCCGGCCAGTCGCTTCATGCGTATTACTTCCTCAATTAAACCAATACGCCGGACTGGCGCAGGGCCTGTCGCAGCGGTTCGTGACAGGCTTCGCTGAGCCAGGTGAGCGGCAGACGGATACCGTCCGGCATCAGGCCCATCTCATGCAGCGCCCATTTCACGGGGATAGGGTTGGACTCGATAAACAGGGTTTTATTGAGTGGCATCAGTTTTTCGTGGATCGCCCGTGCGGTCACAGCGTCACCCTTGAGGGCGGCGTTGCACAGGTCGGCCATGTCGCGCGGGGCAACGTTGGCGGTCACCGAGATGTTGCCTTTGCCGCCCAGCAGGATCAGTTCCACGGCAGTAGCGTCGTCACCGGAGAACACCAGGAAGTCCTCGCTCACGCCATCGAGGATGGCCTTGGCGCGGGACAGGTCGCCGGTGGCTTCCTTGATCCCGATGATGTTGTTCACGGTCGACAGGCGGATCACGGTCTCGGCCTGCATGTCGCACGCCGTGCGGCCCGGTACGTTGTAGAGGATCTGCGGGATGTCGACGGCTTCGGCGATGGCCTTGAAGTGCTGGTACAGGCCTTCTTGCGTCGGTTTGTTGTAGTACGGCGTCACCAGCAGGCAGGCATCGGCGCCGGCGGTCTTGGCATTGGAGGTCAGCTCGATCGCTTCACGCGTCGAGTTGGCGCCGGTACCGGCGATCACCGGGATACGCCCGGCTACCTGCTTGACCACATAACGAATCACTTCGATGTGTTCGTTGACGTCGAGGGTTGCCGACTCACCCGTGGTACCGACGGCCACGATGGCGTGGGTGCCGTTTTGCAGGTGAAAGTCTACCAGTTTGCTGAGGCTGTCCCAGTCCAGACGACCCTGTGCATCCATGGGTGTGACCAGTGCCACCATACTGCCCGCAATCATGCAACCGCTCCTGCCGGAAAAAGAGAGCGGTAATGGTACTGGCGCCAAGATGCTTGCACAAGCGAAGTACTGCGCTCATGCCATTCCCCTTGGCGCCGCTTTTCGCTACCCTTCAGACTTTGATCAGTACCGACAGGCTCGTGCGCCGGGTTCCAGCCTCCATTTTCGGCTCCACAAGCCCCGCCCCTGCGTTGCCATCTACCCGAACTCACCTTTTTATGAGCTCGTAGCAACCCTCTGGCTCGGGCTTTGTTGATAGCGCATCCGGACCCACACCCGACGAATCAGCCTATAAACGTACCGACCGCTCATCGCTTTAGGAATGCTGCATGTCCACCCCCACAGTTCGCGAACAATTCCTTGTCATCAGTGCCCTCGGCGCCAACCCCATGGAGCTGACTAACGTCCTGTGCCGCGCCAGCCATGAAAATCGCTGCGCCGTGGTCACCTCCCGCCTGACTCGCCATGGCGAGTGCAGTGCACTCATCCTGGAGATTTCCGGTTCCTGGGACGCCCTGGCGCGCCTGGAAGCCGGTCTGCCGAGCCTGGCCAAGAAACACGCCTTCACCGTCAACGTGGTGCGCAGCGCGGCGTTGGAGAACCGCCCGCAAGCCTTGCCGTATGTGGCTTACGTCAGCTCTGCCTACCGCTCGGACATCGTCAATGAGCTGTGCCAGTTCTTCATCGACCATCACGTCGAGCTGGAAAACCTGACTTGCGACACCTATCAAGCCCCCCAGACTGGCGGCACCATGCTCAACGCCACTTTCACCGTGACCCTGCCGGCCGGTGTGCAGATCAGTTGGCTGCGCGATCAGTTCCTCGATTTCGCCGACGCGCTGAACCTGGACGCGCTGATCGAACCGTGGCGCCCACAGAACCCAATGTAAGGAAGCTTTTTCCATGGCCGTCGCTATCGACCAACCGGTCGCCGACTTCGAAGCCCCCGCCACCAGCGGGCAGACCATCAGCCTGGCCGCCCTCAAGGGCAAGCAGGTAGTGATCTACTTCTACCCCAAGGACAGTACGCCGGGCTGCACCACCGAGGGTCAGGGTTTTCGTGACCAGTACCCAGTGTTTCTCGCGGCCAACACCCAGGTGTTCGGCGTCTCCCGCGATAGCCTGAAGTCCCACGAGAACTTCAAGTGCAAGCAGCAATTCCCCTTCGAGCTGATCAGCGACAAGGACGAAGCCCTGTGTCAGCTGTTCGACGTGATCAAGCTGAAAAAGCTGTATGGCAAGGAATACATGGGGGTTGATCGCAGCACCTTCCTGATCGACAAGCACGGTGTACTGCGTCAGGAATGGCGCGGGGTGAAAGTGCCGGGCCATGTGGATGCCGTATTGGCGGCGGCGCTGGCGCTGGCCAAGGGCTGATTTGTTCGGCGTCTTGGATGATGCCATCGCGAGCAGACGGAGCTTGCTCGCGATGAGGCCCACAACTACAACAGCGGCGCCACCACCGGCTCTTTGCGCGGCCAGGCATCCAGCACGGCCTTGAACAGGGTCGCCAGGGGAATCGCGAAGAACACGCCCCAGAACCCCCACAGCCCGCCGAACAGCAGCACCGCGCAGATAATTGCCACCGGGTGCAGGTTGACCGCTTCGGAGAACAGCAACGGCACCAGCACGTTGCCATCCAGGGTCTGGATGATCCCGTAGACCGCCATCAGGTAGATGAACTGATCGCTCCAGCCCCACTGGAACAAGGCAATCAGCATCACCGGCACCGTCACCACCACTGCGCCCACATAGGGCACCACCACGGACACCCCGACCAATAACGCCAGCAGCGCCGAGTAGTTGAGGCCCATGGCGACAAAACCGATGTAGGTCACCCCGCCGCAGATGGCCATTTCCATGACCTTGCCACGAATGTAATTGGCGATCTGGCGGTTCATTTCCTGGCCGACCCGGGTAATCAGCGCCCGCTCACGCGGCAGGTAGCCGCGTACCCAGCGGCCGATCATGGCCCGGTCCTTGAGGAAGAAGAACACCAGGATCGGCACCAGCACCAGGTAGATCATGATATTGATCAGCAGTGGCAGGCTCGACAGCGAGAAGGTCAGCGCCCACTGGCCGAACTTGCCGATTTCGCTGCGCGCCACTTCGATGGCCCGCAGTACCTGTTCATCCGACACTAGATGCGGATAACGCTCAGGCAGCAACAGCAGCAGCGATTGCCATTTGGCGAGCATCCCAGGCAGTTCGTTGAACAGGGTGATGAGCTGATGCCAGAGCAAGGGCACCACCACCACGATAAACACCAGCAACACCCCCATGAACAGCGCGAACACCAGCCCCACCGCGACCCCGCCGGGCAGGCGCAGGCGCAGGCGCTCCAGGGTGCTGACCAGGCCCTGCATCAGGTACGCCAGGACCATCCCCGCCAACACGGGCGCGAGCATGCCGCCCAGGGTCAGCACGGCGGTGAAGGCCAGGACCAGGAGGACGGCCAGCACCACTGCTTCTTCGTCGGAGAAGTAGCGCTGAATCCAGTCGCGTAGCACTTTGAACATCAATGATCCTTAAGGGCGGGGGGGCAGGCCAGTCAGTCAGGCTTTTTTCAGCCAGTAGCGATAGACACCGGCTTCGTCTTCTTCGCGCAGCAGGGTATGACCGGCCAAACGGGCAAAGGTGCGAAAGTCGCGCTGTGAACCGGCGTCGGTGGCGATTACCTTGAGCACGGCGCCACTGGGCAGGCCGTTGAGCGCCATCTTGGCCTTGAGCAGCGGCAACGGGCAATTGAGTCCGCTGGCGTCCAGTTCGGCATCATGGGCTACAACGTCGGTCATTACTTCACTCCGCACAGGTGATTGAGCCGCCTAGAATATCTGGTCCCGAGGCAAGTGTCCGGCTACAGTAAGCTCTTTGTCGACTAAGGCTTTGTGCATGACTTTTCTGCGCCCCACGCTGCTGACGCTCGCTTGCCTGCTTGCCTCACCAGGCTTCGCCGACGACTTGCCGTCACTTGGCGACGCCAGTTCTGCCATCGTCTCGCCCCAGCAGGAGCACGACCTGGGGCGCGCCTGGCTGGCCATGTTGCGCAGCCAGGTGTCACAGCTCAATGACCCGCAACTGAAAAACTACGTGGAAACCAGCGTCTATCGCCTGGTGGAAACCAGCCAACTGAACGACCGGCGGCTTGAGTTCATCCTGATCAACAGCCCCCAGCTCAACGCCTTTGCCGCGCCGGGCGGGATTGTCGGGGTCAACGGTGGCCTGTTTCTCAACGCCCAGACCGAAGGCGAATACGCCTCGGTACTGGCCCACGAATTGGCGCACTTGTCGCAACGTCACTTCGCCCGCGGTGTAGAAGCCCAGCAACGCATGCAAGTGCCGATGATGGCCGCCCTGCTCGCCGGGATTATCGTGGCCGCGGCCGGCGCCGGTGACGCCGGGATCGCGGCAATCGCCGGGACCCAGGCGGCCGCGATCCAGGAGCAACGGCGCTTCTCCCGACAGAACGAGCAGGAGGCCGACCGCATCGGCATCGTCAATCTGGAGAAAGCCGGCTACGACCCGCGCTCCATGCCGAGCATGTTCGAACGGCTGGGGCGCCAGTACCGCTTCGATGCCAAGCCGCCGGAATTCCTCCTGACTCACCCGGTGACCGAATCGCGAATCGCCGACACCCGCAACCGCGCCGAGCAGGCGCCCGCCGGCGGCAAGGAAGATACCCAGACCTATCAGCTGATTCGCGCCCGCGTGCAGTTGATCTACGAAGAAACCCCGGGCCTGGCCGCCAAGCGTTTTCGCGCGCAACTGGATGACAACCCGAAAAACGACGTGGCGCGTTATGGCCTGGCCATTGCCCAGATCAAGGGTGGCCAGCTCAGCGATGCCCGCGAGAGCCTGAAGCCGCTACTGGCCAAGGCGCCCAATGAAATCATCTACAACCTGGCCCAGGTCGACCTGGACATGGCCAGCAACCGCCTGCCCGATGCGCAAAGCCGGGTCGACCGGATGCTCAGTCAGTTCCCGGGCAACTACCCGCTCAATCAGGTCCGGGTTGACCTGCTGCTCAAGCAGAATCGCCCAGCCGAGGCCGAAAAAGCCCTGGAAGCCCTGCTCAAGACCCGCCCGGACGATCCGGATGTCTGGTACATGGTCGCCGAAACCCGCGGCCTGTCCGGCAACATCATTGGGCTGCACCAGGCGCGCGCCGAGTATTTCGCGCTGGTGGGCGACTACCGCCAGGCCATTCAGCAACTGGACTTCGCCAAGCGGCGCGCCGGCAGCAACTTCCCGCTGTCGTCACGGATCGATGCCCGGCAACGCGAGCTCATGGAACAGGAGCGGATGATCAAGGACATGATGGGCTGACGCGTCTCGCCCCCACGAAAAAGCCCCTCGATGAGGGGCTTTTTTGTACCGCAGGCTTAACCCACCGGCATCAGGCCATCTGAATGATGGTCTGCATGATGGTGCTCTGGGTGGAGATAGTCTTGGCGTTGGCCTGGTAGTTACTCTGGCCCTTGATCAAGTCCACCAGCTCGTTGGTCAGGTTGACGTTGGAGTCTTCCAGCGAGTTGGACACCACTGAACCCAGGGTGCCTGTCTGGCCGGCGTCGTACGCGGCAAAACCGGACAGGTAGGTCTCCTTCCAGCTGGTGCCACCGGCGGCCTGCAGGCCCTGCTCGTTGTTGAAGCTGGCCAGGGTGACCTGGCCGATCGCCTTGGACTTGCTGTTGCTGAAGTTGGCGAACAGCGTACCGGTACCGTCGATGGTCAGGTTGGTGATCTGGCCGGTGGCGTAGCCGTCCTGGGTCGGCAGGTTGCGGATGGTTGCCGAGTTGTACTGGGTGGTCAGGGCCAGGTCGTTGGTGACGCCGGTGGCATTGCCCACGGCGCCGTTGGCCGTCCACACGCCATCCTTGACTGTGCCCGGCGTCCAGACGTCCGCGCCCATGACAATGGAGTTGCCGCTGACGGTGTAGGGGCTGCCACTGGCTGGCGCGTCGATGTCCAGCAGCTTGCCGTCGGAACCGAAGTTCATGGTCATGGCCGCCTGGTTGCTCGGCGTTGCCGGTGGCGAACCCAGGCCGGCCGGTACGAAGGCCGAGCCGTCCGGGTTGCGCCCCCCTACCAGGGTGTAGGTCTGCCAGGTGTTGGCGCCGGTCTTGACCACGTACTGGTCCAGGTTGTGCTGGTTACCCTGGCTGTCGTAGATCGGGGTGGTGAACATGTCGGTGTAAGTGCCGATCTTGGTCGGGTCGAACGGGGTGACTGCCGGATCGATGATCGGCTTGCTGGAGTTCAGGTTGATACTCGAGGAAATGTTGCCGGTGGTTTTCGGCTGCAGGTTCGCCTGGTCGATTTTCAGGTCGCCGATCACATCCTTGAGGATCTTGCCGTTTTCATCGACCGCATAACCTTGCAAGCGCGCGGTGCCGGCACTGTTGGTGATGAAGCCGTCCTTGTCGACGTTGAAGGTCCCGGCGCGGGTGTAGGTCAGCGAACCGCCGTCATTGAGCACGAAGAAGCCCGAACCGCGGATGGCCATGTCCAGCACGTTACCGGTGTTGGTCACATCACCCTGGCGAAATTGCTGGGACACGTTGGCCAGGCTCACGCCACTGCCGATGGACTTGTTGCCGTTACCCAGCTTGCTTGCCGCGTACACGTCTTCGAACTCCACGCGGGAAGATTTGAAGCCGGTGGTGGCGACGTTGGCAATGTTGTTGCCGGTAACGTCCAGTTGTTTGTTGGCCGCATAGAGACCGCTAAGGCCGATATTAAAAGACATATTCCACTCCTTGTTGCCGCGCTAGCCGGCTCTATAGACCAATGGTCTGTACTTTGGACAGGGCGATGGAGCCCATGTTGGCGAGGTTCAGCATCATCTCGCCGCCGGTCTGGCTCAGGGTCACGCTGTTGACGGTCGCCGGCAGGTAGGTGATCAGGTCAGTGGCCTTGCCGTCGATCTGCGCACTGGCCTTGAAGGTGTAGGTACCCGGGTCGACTTTCTCGCCCGCCGTGTTGGTGCCGTCCCAGACGAAACTGGCGTTGCCCTGGGCCTGGCTGCCCAGCTCGATGGTTTTCACCGCCTTGCCGTCCTTGTCGCTGATGGTCACCGTGGTGCCGGCCACCGAGGCCGGGATGACCACCGAGCCGGTCATGCTCTTAGTGCTGTCGACATAGGCCGAACCGGTTTGTACCACCACCGAACGGCCCACCAGCGACGACGCCTGCAGGGCCTGGGACGATTTGAACGAGCTCGAGATGTTGTTGACCGAGGAGTTCAGGGTGGTGATGCCTTCCAGGCTGCTGAACTGCGCCAGTTGGGCGACGAACTCGCTGTTGTCCTGCGGGTCGAGGGGGTTCTGGTTCTTCAGCTGGGTCACCAGCAGTTGCAGGAACGCGTCCTTGCCCAGCTCGTTCTTGCCGGTCTTGCTGCCGGCAGCGGCGGCCAGGCCATCATTGCTGGTGTTGCTGACGGTGGTCTTGGAGTTCGCAAGAATGTCGTTGAGACTCAGGCCACTGGTGGAATCGGTAACACTCATCAAAGCTGCCCCTTATCACTGACCGAGGGTCAGGACCTTCTGCATCATGGTCTTGGCGGTGTTCATCATTTCCGCGTTGGTCTGGAACGAACGGCTGGCGGAAATCATGTCGGCCATTTCTTCAACCACGTTGACGTTGGGGTAGTAGACGTATCCCTTGGGGTCAGCTGCTGGATGGTTCGGCAAGTAACGGGCTTCCAGATTGCTCTGGTCCTCGACCACGCCCAGCACTTGCACGCCCTGGCCGGCCGCATCCTGGTTCTGGAACAACGAGTCACCACCGCCCGACTGGCCGCCCTGGAACAGGGTGGCAAACACCGGGTGCCGGGCGCGGTAGGTCTGGTCGATGCTCGACGAGACGGTCTCGGCGTTGGCGATGTTACTGGCCACGGTGTTGAGGCGCGTGGTCTGGGCACTCATGCCACTACCGGCAATATTAAAAACACTGGACAGGGACATGGATTACTCTCCGCGCAGGGCTGCTACCAGCCCTTTGAATTTGCTATTGAGCAAGGTGAAGCTGGCCTGGAAGTTCACCGAGTTCTCGGCGTAGTTGGCCTGTTCCAGTTGGGCGTCCACGGTGTTCTGGTCGATCGACGGTTGCATCGGCGTGCGGTACAGCAACGACTCGTCGCCACTGCTCAGGCCCTGGGCTTCGATATGACGGCTGTTGGTCTTGTTCAAGGCGAAGCTGCCGTTCTTGCTCTTGTCGGCCTGGGCGGCCAGGACCGCGGAGAAATCCAGATCCCGCGCCTTGTAGTTCGGCGTGTCGGCGTTGGTGATGTTATTGGCCAGCACTTCGGCACGCTGGGCGCGGAAGCTGAGGGCTTGTTGGTGGATACCGAGCGCTTTATCGAAGCTGATGCTCATGTCGGAAACCTTTGGGTGACCTGATTTTTCGTAACAGGTTCAAAGCAAGCCCCGTGCCAGCTTGCCCGCCCCCGCAAACAGGGGCCCTGGCCGACAGCGGCAAGGCGGCAATGCCAGAAAAGCGGCAAGCGTCTTCCGGCACCTGCCGCTTTTCTGCCGCCCTGGGCGGCTCGACAGGCTTGCTACAAGGATTGTGCAGCACGATAAAAAACGGGAGCCTCTGAGGACTAATGCTGATCAGTTAAGCGACGCCGTCTATTGTGGGAGCGAGCTTGCTCGCGATGGACTTGAAAGCGCCGCGTATTTATTCATTTACGCGTTATCGTTCACGTCCATCGCGAGCAAGCTCGCTCCCACATAGGGGGGGGCGTTTCTCCTTAACTGATCGGCATTAGCCTCTGAGGACTCCCGCTTTTTTGCCACCTGACCATCACTTAGCCTGGTAGATGATCCCCGGACTGCACTGGACCATCTGGTAATGATCCGGCAGGCCGTTGAGGGCTTCGGACGCACCGAGGAACAGGTACCCACCCGGCTTGAGCGTACTGTGAATGCGCAACAGGATGTCCTTCTTCACTTCAGCAGAGAAGTAGATCAACACGTTGCGGCAGAACACGATGTCGAACTTGCCCAGGCCGGCGTAGCTGTCCAGCAGGTTGAACGCGCGGAACTCCACCCGGCTCTTGATCGGTGCCTTGACCGCCCAGCGCCCCGGCCCTTTCGGGTCGAAGTAACGTTGCAGGCGCTCAGGCGATAGACCGCGGCCAATCGCCAGGCTGTCATACTCGCCGGACTTGCAGTTGGTCAGCATGGTCCCGGAAAGGTCGGTGGCGACAATCTGCACCCCCATCCGCAACTGGCCCATGTTGGTCCGCTCGAACTCGTCGATCGACATCGACAGCGAATAGGGTTCCTGCCCCGACGAACAGGCCGCCGACCAGATCCGCAGACGCTGGCCGGGACTGGCCTTGATCGCGTCGGGCAAGACCTTGTTCTTCAACACTTCAAACGGATAAGTATCACGAAACCAGAGGGTTTCGTTGGTGGTCATCGCGTCCACGACCATCTCACGCAAACCACCGCGCGGCTGGACCTGGATGCGCTGGACCAGTTCACCCAACGACTTGATGCCTTGCTGTTCCATCAGTTTGTTGAGACGGCTCGAGACCAGATACTGTTTGTTTTCACCGAGCAAAATGCCACAGGCTTTTTCCAGGAAGACCCGGAACTGTTCGAAATCCAAATTACCCGTAGACAAAGATGCCGCCTCTAAAATCGTGTTGATCGCCAGGGGCAAAGGCCACCTAGCTGATATCTGCTGCTTTGATCCGGTCGACTACCCGGGATGCCAGGTCATCAGGACGGAACTTGGCCAGGAAGTCATCGGCACCGACTTTCTTGACCATCGCCTGATTGAACACGCCTGACAACGAAGTATGCAGGATGATGTGCAGCTTTTGCATGCGCGGGTCGTTGCGGATCTCGGCCGTGAGGGTGTAGCCATCCATTTCCGGCATCTCGATGTCGGAAATCATCATCAGGAATTCCTCTTCCGGCTTCTTGCCCTCCTCCACCAGCTTGCGCAGATAGTCCAGCGCCTGCCGGCCGTCGTTTAACGCCACGACCTCGACCCCCACCGTCTGCAGGCAACGGGAAACCTGTTTACGTGCCACCGACGAATCATCGACCGTCAGCACCCGCAACGACAGCGCCTTGTGTTGCGTCTCGTCATCCACCACCCCGGCGGAAATCGCTTCCGGTGCCGGTGCCACTTCGGCCAGGACCTTCTCGACGTCGATGATTTCCACCAACTGATTATCGACCCGTGTCACCGCCGTCAGGTAGTGATCGTGGCCCGTGCCCTTGGGTGGCGGATGGATCTCCTCCCAGTTCATGTTGACGATCCGCTCGACCGAGCGCACCAGGAACCCTTGGGTCTTGGTGTTGTACTCGGTGATGATCACAAAGGGATTGCTCTGGTCCTGCAACCCGCCCGCCCCCGTGGCCATTGCCAGGTCCATGATCGGAATGGTTGCGCCCCGAATACTTGCCACACCGCACACGACAGGATTGGATTTGGGCATCAGGGTCAATTTCGGGCATTGCAGCACTTCCCGAACCTTGAACACATTGATGCCATAGAGCTGCGGACCGTCGAGACGGAACAACAACAGCTCCAGGCGATTCTGCCCTACCAGTTGTGTGCGCTGGTTTACCGAATCCATTACTCCAGCCATGCCCAGCCCCCTACACCAACGCTAAGTGTGTTGCGACGCACATTCATCACTAAACGGCACGGCGCTTGCTTTTTAACCGCTATGAACGCGAACACGACATTTTTCCGACGCCTGACTTCAACCTGCCGCCGATTGCTCGGCGCGGCTGCGACGGCGTGCCTGTTCAACGCTGGCAGCCCTGCCCTTGCAGATCCGCTTACCTTGCCTGATCTACTTATCGGCGTCACTCAGGGCTTTCTTGAATTCACTGTTGAAGACTATCTGGCGTCCAGCCAAACCGAAGGCCGTTATGAGATCGAGGTCAAGCAACTCGATCCCCGCCTGCGCCTGCCCACCTGCGACAAGGAATTGACAGCCTCCCTGGAGAGCCCGGCCAAGCCGGTGGGCCGGGTGACGGTGAAGGTTCGTTGCGACGGCGCCTCGCCCTGGACCGTGTTCGTGCCCGCGCAAGTCCGGCTGTTCCGTGAGGTGGTGACCAGCACTCGCCCGCTCAAGCGTGCTGGAATCATCGAGCCGGCGGATGTGATCCTGCGTGAACGCGACATCAGCTTGATCAACCAGGGGTACCTGACCAGCGTCGACCAGGCAATTGGGCAAAAAATTGTCCGACCAATGGTCAATGACCAGGTCATTACCCTGGTGCACCTGGAGCAGGCCGAAGTGGTGCGCAAGGGCGACCATGTGGTGATCACGGCCCGCAGTGGTACCCTCAGCGTGCGAATGCCCGGGGAAGCCCTGGCCAATGGCGGTATGAATCAACAGATTCGGGTCAAGAACCTGAACTCCCAGCGGGTGATCAAGGCCCAGGTCATAGCCCCCGGCCAGGTGGAAGTGGCCATGTAGATAACTGGCGCAGCTGCGAGCCACTCCCTAAACTGTGCCTCACGCAGGGCAAATGCCGACGCGCCCGTGCTCATCGAGAAATGAGCCTAAAGTTTTTCGCGATTTGGCCGAAAACATGGCAAGCGTCCAAATTCCCAGAGGTTTTTTGCATCATGGTTATCGATTTCAGCCGTTTGAACAGCTCCCCCACGCTCACCAGCAGCACGCGCACCAGCGCCAACCAGGAATCTGCTGACGCCGCTCAAACCGCGCCGCTGTCGACCCAGTCCCAACAGGTCGCGACCAGCCAGAGTGGGGAATCGGTCCACTTCAGCAACGAGGCCCAGCAGTTGCAGAAGATCAGCGACACGCTGCGCGATCAGCCCGCAGTCGACAAAGCCCGTGTGGCCGAGTTGAAGGCCGCGATTGCCGATGGCAGCTATAAAGTCGACAGCAACCGCGTCGCCAGCAAACTGCTCAACTTCGAAGCCCAGCGCTAGCCCCAGGCTTGCGCCAGGCTTTTGGACGCTTAAAACCCAAGGCCAGCCATGCACGATAACAATCTACTGCAACTGATCACCGACGACCTTGAGCCAGCTCAACAGTTGCTCGATTTGCTGGGGCAAGAATCCCTGGCGCTGCACGGTCGCGACATGCAACGGCTGGAGCAGATCCTGGCCAGCAAGCAAGGCCTGATCGTCCTGCTCGACCAGCATGGTCGCCGACGCAGCGAAATACTCGCCAGCCTCAACCTGCCGACCGACAGCAGTGGCCTGCAACAGCTTGCCGCCCAGTCCAGTCTTGGCGCGCAACTGCTGGCCCAGAGCGAAGCGCTTAATCATCTGCTTAACGAGTGCCAGAGCGCCAACGCGCACAACGGTCGCTCGATCCAGGTGCAACAAGCCTCCACCGCCCATCAGTTGAGAATTCTCAATGGCGGCGAGTCCCCCACCCTTTATGACGCTCGCGGCTCAACCGCCATGCTCGTGAAGCCGCGCCCACTCAGCCAGGCTTGACCCCGCCACTGAGCGCGCTCTATCAAGGCGCGAAACATACTGGCAGAATGCCAGCCATTGCGTGTGACCGTATTCTGTCTGGAGAGTGATAAACCGTGTTCAATGCCTCAAGCGCGGAAGATACTCCGCAGCCACCGAAAGTGCTCACGACACCTCTGGAAATCGCCAGCACCCTGCGCATGCTGCAAGAGAGCCATGATCCCCTGATCATCACGTTCCATGAGCGCAGCCAGCGTTTCCAGAGCTACTTGGTGGACGTCGATCGCGAAAGCAACATGATCGCCCTCGACGAAATGATCCCGCGCGATGGCGAGCGCTTCCTGCTGGCGGGCGAACCGTTCCGGATCGAAGGCTTTCACGAAGGCGTGCGCATCGCCTGGGAGAGCAGCGGCACCCTGGCCATCGACGAATCCAACGGTGGTCGCTGCTACCGCGGTACACTGCCCGACGAGGTGGTCTACCACCAGCGCCGCAATGCCTTTCGTGCAGCCCTGAAGCTGGCGCAACTGGTGAATATCGAACTGGCTGGCGAGAAGCTCAAGGTGCCCCTGAACGGCAAGCTGCTGGACATCTCCGCCACCGGCTGCAAGCTGCGTTTTGATGGCGACATTACCAGCGGGCTGCAACTGGGCCAGGTCTACGACCGTTTCCTGGCCGCCCTGCCCTTCGGCAGCATGAGCACCTCGGTGGAGCTGCGTTACCTGCATCACGAAGAGCGGATCGACACCACCTTCGCCGGTGTTCGCTTTCACAACATGAGCGGCCTGGTGCAGCGCCAGGTCGAGCGTTTTGTCTATCAACTGCAGCGTGAAGCCCGGCGTTTCGACAAAGACGATTTCTGATTCGCTAGGCAAAAAAACGGGCAGCCCCTTGCGGTGACTGCCCGTTTTTTTTGCCCTCAGATCAAGGCCTGGCCCCGGTGAACGTGTGGGGGTGCTCATCGTCCGGCGGTGGATCGGTATCCGTCTGTTCGGCCTTGGTACCCGCTTCGGTCTCCGGATCAGGCTCCGGTTCAGGGCTGGCACCATTCTGCATCTGGTCCTGCACCACCTGCTCGTCGACCCGCGGATCGAGCGCAGCCACCAGTGGTGAACTGGACATACTGTCCGGCATCGCCACGTGGTGCAGGGGCGCGTCATCGACCTGATGCAGGTTGGTCACCGCTTTTGGTCGGATGCGCCAGACCAGTACCAGGGCAAAGAAGCTGAAAAACGCGTAGAGCATCTGGCTGCCGAAAAACTTCATCAGCACCCCCGCCACCAATGGCCCTATGCTCGCCCCGACCCCGTACGTCACCAGCAACATGGCGGTCAGCGACACCCGTCGATCGCCCTCGACATGGTCGTTGGAAAACGCCACCGCCAGCGGATACAGGCAGAACTGCACCAGCGAGCAGGCAAAACCGGCGATGAACAATACCTCCAGCGGCACCTTGGGCATGATCGCCAGGGGCAATGCCGCCAGCGCCAGGCAAATGGCGAAGCTGCGAATCAGCACTGCCCGGTCATAACGGTCCGACAGCCAGCCCAACGGCCACTGCACCACCAGGCCGGCAAAGATGCAGCTACCCATGAACAGGCCGACCTGCTCGGTGGACAGCCCTTGCTGGGAGGCATACAGCGGCGCCAGGCCATAGAACGAGCCGACGATCAGCCCCGCGCCAAGCACTGTACTGAGGGACTGCGGCACCCGCTTCATGAAGAAGCGCGGCTCCATCGGCGCCGGATGCAAGGGCGCGGGGTGAATGCGCCGGGTCAGGGTCACGGGCACCAGGCACAGGGCGAAACACAAGGCCACCAGCATCAGCAACTCAAGCCCCAGGGACGGGTGCATGACCAGAATCAACTGGCCCAGCACCAGGCCCAGGTAGGAGGCGATCATGTAGCCGCTGAACACCATGCCCCGCTGCTTGGCGTCGGCCTGTTCGTTGAGCCAGCTCTCGATGACCATGTACTGGCACATCATGCCCAGGCCCACGACCATCCGCAGAATCAGCCAGGCCGGCAGCCAGTCCACCAGTCCATGGCCGAGCACGGCGGCCCCGACTATCCCGGCACAGGCCGAATAAGCCCGGATATGCCCGACCCGGGCAATCAACCGGTGGCCGATCTTGCCGCCCAGGACCAGGCCGAAATAGTTGGCGGCCATCAACGCACCGACCCACAGGCCGTCGACCTGGTCGGCGGCCAGGCGCAGGGCCAGGTAGGTGCTGAGCAAGCCTGAGCCGATCAACATCATCAGCGAGGCGAAATACAGTGCTCGAAAGGATTTCCAGATTTGGCGCATCGGCGTTCCGAGCGGCTCCTTGCGGTGAGGATCGGACTATCGTCAACGATAGCCCGACAGCGACGGGTCGGTTAGGCCTGGGCGGCTAAAACGCGCCGTTCCCAGGGAGTGATTTCATCAAAGAAGCTGGTCAACTCCATGGTCTTCGAGGCGATGTAGCCTTCGATGAATTCCATGCCGAACAGTTCCTTCGCCAATTGGCTACGTTTCAGACGTTCAAGAGCTGCGTGCAAGGTACATGGCAACGACAAACTTTCCGGCACGCTGAATTCGCCCTGGATAGCCGGGGTCGGCTCCAGTTGCTGCTCGATACCGTGCAGCCCGGCGGCCAGGCTGGCGGCGATGGCCAGGTAAGGGTTGGCGTCGGCGCCCGGCAGGCGGTTTTCGACCCGGCGTGCCGCTGGCGAACTGGCGGGAATGCGTAACCCGGCGGCGCGGTTGTCATGGGACCAGCAGGCGTTGTTGGGTGATGCGAAGGGATGGCACAGGCGCTGGTAGGAATTCACGTTCGGTGCGAACAGCGCCGTGAAGTCCGCCATGCCGGCCTGCTGGCCGCCGATGAAGTGACGGAACATCGCCGTTGGCTCACCGGCCTCGTTGCTGAACACGTTGCGGCCGGTGCCGAGCTCGACCACGCTTTGGTGAATGTGCATCGAGCTGCCGGCCGTGTGGGCCAAAGGCTTGGCCATGCAGACCACGGTCAAGCCATGTTTGAGCGCCACTTCCTTGAGCAGGTGCTTGAACAGGAACGTCTGGTCGGCCAGCAGCAAGGGGTCGCCATGCAGCAGGTTGATCTCAAACTGGCTGACGCCCATTTCGTGCATGAAGGTGTCGCGCGGCAACCCCAACGCCGCCATGCAGGTGTAGACCTCATTGAAGAACGGACGCAAGCCATTGTTGGAGCTGATGCTGAACGCCGAATGACCGTCTTCGCGACGTCCATCCACGCCAATGGGTGGCTGGAAAGGTTGGGTCGGGTCGGTATTGGGGGCGAAGACGAAAAACTCCATCTCGGTCGCCACTACGGGCGCCAGGCCTCGCGCGGCATAGCGGGCAACCACGGCCTTGAGCTGGCCGCGGGTCGACAGCCGCGAATTTTCGCCGCTCAACTCGTCGGCATCACAGATGGCCAGTGCGCGAGGTTGGGCACTCCAGGGCAAACGATGGATCTGTTGCGGGTCGGCATTGAGCGCGAGGTCACCGTCGTCGCTGCCGTAGAAACGCGCAGGTGGGTAACCGCCCATGATGCATTGCAGCAACACCCCTCGTGCCATCTGCAACCGCCGCCCTTCAAGAAATCCTGCGGCCGTCATCACCTTGCCGCGGGGCACCCCATTGAGGTCCGGGGTGACACATTCAATCTCATCAATGCCGGTCAATCGCTGTGCGAGAGAACCCAGGCCATCGGTCGTCATGACGCTATCCTTGTTGTTGTGTAGGCCGTTTACGGCAACCCGCACAAAATAGGCTTCAGCCGTTCGGAATATCAAGCACAACCGCTGAAAAGCTCAGTCAGACTCTGTGGACGCAGGTTTTAACGGGTCTCAAGGCAGATAGAGACTGAACAGCCCGCCACCCAGAGGCCCGCCATTACTGATTTCGGTCCGCCCGGGCACGCCGTTGCGCTGGTGCAGCTGCGCAATGCGCGCGGCAAAGTACAGACCCAGGCCGGTACTGCCACTGGCCGGGTTGATGCCTTGCACGTACTGCTCCTGGCGCTCGATCATCTGGGCCGGGTAGCCTTCGCCATCGTCATTGATGGTCAGCACCAACTGCCCGGTTTCCTCACCGACGCTGATCAGCAGCGACTGGCGGGCAAAACGGATCGCGTTGTTGATGGCATTGGCCAGCACCGTGCCGATCAATTCGCGATCGAAAAAACCCAGCGGGCTCAAGGGATCGACTTCGTAAGTGACGAGAATGCCACGACTCTTGAACACCTCTTGGTGCGCGGCCAATTGGGCTTCGATGAAATCGTCCAGTTCATGGTAATCCGGGCGCACTGGCAACTGGTTGACGCCGAGTTTGTATAGCCCCAGCAACTGCACCAGCATGCCATTCAGATGGGCGAATTCGAAGTCGATCACGCCCTGCTCATCGGTGTGCTGCTGGGCACTGGGCAGTCGGGCCAGCCACTGGCCGTGCGCCTGCATCAGCACTGTCAGGGAATTCTTCATGTCGTGTACGGTGGAGGCAATCACCGTGGAAAAATCCAGCCCCTGATCAGTTTCACTCATTGCTCAAACGCCTTGTTCTGCAGCTTTTGATAACGCGGATACCGCGAGTCGCTCTCGGGCATCAGGCCGACCATCTTCAAACACTTGCGGCACTCCTCGAGCAATCCCGGCTCGAGGTCGGCCGTGGCCCCGTGCAACAAGGCCTGCGCCATATTCAGGGCGATGCTGATGTTCTTCGGTTGTAGCAACAGGGCGCCGCGAAACAGCTCGCGGGCTTCGGTCAGGGCGCCGGCCTTGTAACTGCGCACGCCTTGGCGGTTGAGGTCTGCTGCGGCCGTGCCCGAGTTGAGAATTGCCGGATCATCGGTCTGCTTGGCGATACCGCGCATCACCGCCGGGTCATCGCCGTAGATTTCCGCACAGTTCTTGAGCATCGAGTCGCTGGCCTCTGCCTGTCCCAGCATCTTCAACTGCTTGGCCACCAGCAAGGCTGCATCGGCACTCATGAACTGCTCCATGCCGTCGAGGCGGGTCAAGGCCTGCTCGGTGAGCTTGTCGGCCGTTTCCGCATCGTTGATCAGCAAACTGGTGGCTTTCATCAGCCGCGCGCGAATCTGCAAGCCGGGGTCACTGGGGTTTTCCTTGGCGACCGCGCTCAAGGTCTGGTTGATCTCCAGCCGTGCACGGGTGTCCAAGCCCCTTTCACTACCTTTGCTGATCAGTGCATGGGCCAGGCCGAGGTTGCTCTCCGGATCCTTGAAGCGCGACTGCGCACCTTGGGAGACCGCCTGGCGATAGGCTTTGGCGGCGGTGTCGAAGTCTTCGTTGCTCATGGCCAGTTTGCCCAGCAGCGATTGCCGACGGACCGCCAGGGGGGAAAGGCGCACCGCCTCTTCGAGCACCCGTTGTGCCGACTTGCTGTTGCCTTGCGCCACCAGAACATCGGCCAGCCCGTCGTACAGACCCGGCATCATCGGAAAGACCTTCAGCGCCTTTTCGTACAGCGCCTTGGCCTGGGCGACCTGGCCGCGCTTGAATAATAGGCGGCCCAGCCCCACGTAGGCCCAGGGCAACGGACGGTCGGCGAGGATGCTGTTGTACAACCGTTCGAGCACTTCGTTCTGGTTCATGTCGCGCAGTGCGTCAGCGCGATAGCGCAGGCATAGCGGCGAGTAACGCGGGTCCTGCTTGCACAGCGCAATGCAGGCGTTGAGGACCTCAACCGGCTTGCCGCGATCCAGCGCTTGCATGATCGGCTTGAGCAAGGTCTTGCGCTGCTGTAACCGCTCCAGACGCTGGGCCAGGCCGGCGCGGTTGAACGGTTTGGTCAGGTAGGCATCCGGCTCGTGTTCGAGGGCACTGAGCACCATGGCCTGGCTGCTCTCGGCAGTAACCATGACGAAGATACTTTCGTGGCTGATCAGTTTTTCGATCATCAGGTCTTCGAGTACCTGCTGACCGTTCTTCTTGCCGTCGCCCAGGTGGTAGTCCTGCAGGATGAAGTCGTAGCGCTTCTGCGAGCACATGCGCAGCGCGACCTCGCCCGTGTCGGCCGTGTCGACATCTTTCACACCCAACTCGCGCAACATCGACCGGACCGAACTACGGAAATCCGAGAAATCATCGACGATCAAAAAGCTCTTTTGGTGGTACGCCAGCATCAAAGATTCCAGGCAATTAAAAAGATGAACCACAGGGACGCGCTCAACTTCGCTGCCCTGTTTGGCATCGCGCGAGACTACCGTCCATCGGGTTATCGGCCGGACAGGGCATTCCCTTGAAGGTATCAGTGAAGATTCGTGGGTTTATCTGAACAAAGATTGCATGGGAGCAAGGTTGCTGAGTTTTTCGCGCGCAAAAACAAAACCCCTACCTGCATACGCAGATAGGGGTTTCGGAATTTAATCTTGACGATGACCTACTCTCACATGGGGAAACCCCACACTACCATCGGCGATGCATCGTTTCACT
>NZ_CAXAQF010000031.1:0-49579 GCF_963970735.1 Pseudomonas sp. RA_35y_Pfl2_P32 | reverse complement strand
CGACCACCACGGTACCGGTGGATTTACCGGCTTCGATGGTGATGACCGAGCCATTGCTCAAGGTCACGGTCACCGGCGTCTGTGCCGGGTTGGTCAAGGTCGCGGTGTAGGTGATCTGGCCGCCTTCAGTGATTGTCGGTTCCGCGGTCAGTGTGGCCGTGGTCGTGTCGATGGTGTCGGTGACCTGGGTGACGGCAGGCGTCGGGTCGACGGTCAGTACCAGGCCGCCGCCACCGGTGGTGCCGGTCACGGTGACGGTAATCTGCGACGGGTCGGTGTAGACGCTGTCGTTCGGGTCCAGGGGAACGTTGATGCTGCCAGTGACCTGGCCAGCAGGGATGACAATGATCGCGCCATTGGACAGGGTAATGGTCAGGTCGCTCAGGGGCGCCTGGGTCACGTTCGCGGTGTAGACCAGTACGCCGCCCGCTTCGGTGATGGTCGGCGTGGCGCTCAGGGTCAGGGTCGAGCCACGCAGCAGATTGTCGTTACTGCGGTTGTCCTGGCCGCCGGTGGTGTCTTCCACGGCGGTGAAGGCTGAATTGATGCCAGCCGTCGGAAAACCAATGGTCGGATCAACCCGGCCAGCGGTGGCATCCAGCATCACAAAGCTGTGGCCACCCCCAGCGGCGCCCCCGGTACCTGCGGCGCTTTGGCCGGCTGCGGTGGCTTCCAGTTCGGTGGTCGGGTCGGCGCCCGCGACGATGGCTTGCTGCAGTTCTTCTACCGACGGTGCGGCCTGCGCGGTGGCTTGTGCCAGATCGGTACTGGAGTCCGGAGCGCTGCCGCTCCATTGGCTGTCGCGGCCCAGGTCCAGCAGGCGGCCGTCAGCCAGCTCCAGGGTCACGGCGCCCGCCGGGCCTGTATCCAGCTGGTCGCCTATGAACAGTCGATCACCTTCAACCAAAATGCGTCGGATGCCCTCTGGGGACACCGCGAAAACTTGACCGACAATGCTTTTGACGATGGCAACAACACTGCTCATTAAGGACTCTCCGGTGTTCCGTTCAGTAGGCTTTCCATAGACCTGAAAGGGCGTTTTGCCGATTCAGCCTGGACGTACATAAAAATAAAAGACGTACAAATGACGCGCTTTTTAGTCAATAATTTGGCTATAACTTTTCGCAATTAACTTAATGCCAAACTATTGACCTTCTTCAGGGCATCCTAAACAATTGGCCCGGTAATGTCACATTGATATTTACGCGGCGACCTGTCCTGCAGCGTGTGATCCAGTTCCTGTTTCGAGCTATCTGACATACGGCCATTCCGGTTGCCATTTTCCGCCGCAGCATCTGCTTTTGCTGTGATTTGAGACATGAAGTCCTGGGAAATCTTTTTTATGCTTTCGCACCTGTTCAAGGCTCTACCGTTTGCTCTCGCCGCCAGTTTTGTAAACGCCCAAACCCTGCCTCAAGCCATGCAACAGGCTCTGGATGTCCACCCGGAAATTCAGGCCGGTGTGAACAACCGCCTGGCCGCTGATTATCAACTCAGAGCAGCAGAAGGTGGATACCTGCCTAAGGTCGATCTGCTAGGCGGTTATGGTCGCGAAGGCACTGACAGCCCGAGCACCCGTGCGGGTACTGGCCGCAACGATTGGGAAACCTTGAGCCGAGGCGAGTCGAGTTTGCGCCTGCAACAAATGGTTTTTGACGGTTTTGCGACGTCCAGCGAAGTCGGGCGTCAACAAGCCACCGTCAATTCCCGTGCCTATTCCTTGCTGGGGACCTCCGAGCGCACCGCGCTGACCGTGGCCCAGGTTTACCTCGATGTGTTGACCCGTCGCGAGTTCGTGCAACTGGCCGAAGACAACCTGCGCAATCACGAGCGCATCTTCGATCAGATCAAACTGCGCACCGAGCGCGGTGTTGGCCGTACCGCCGACCGTGACCAGGCAGAGGCGCGCCTGGCCCAGGCCCGCAACAACCTGATCACCGAGCAGACCAACCTGGCCGATGCCCAGACCAATTACCTGAGCTCCGTGGGCCAGCTGCCGGACCAACTGGAGCGTCCTGCGCCGTTCCTGGCAATGCTGCCAGCCGACCTTAATGAAGCGCGCCAGCAGATGCTGGACAACAGCCCTATCCTGCGTTCCGCGGAATCGGACATCGTTGCCGCCGAGAAGCAGTACGACACCGCCAAGTCGGCGTTCTACCCGCGTTTTGATGCGGAGCTGGGCCGCAGCGCCGACAACGACCTGGACGGCCAGAACGGTCACAGCAATGAATGGCAGGCAATGTTGCGCATGCGCTTCAACCTGTATGCCGGCGGCAGCAACAAGGCTGACCTGGAATCCAAGGCCTACCAGTCCAACCAGGCACTGGATATCCGCAACAATGCCCTGCGGGTGCTGAACGAGGAGCTGGGCCTGGCCTGGAACGCCTTGAACAACGCCAATGCCCAGGTGCCGATTGCCCAGAAGTATGTCGACTACAGCACCAGCGTGCGCAGTGCCTACCAGCAGCAGTTCAGTCTTGGCGAGCGGACCCTGCTCGACCTGCTCGACAGTGAGAACGAATTGTTCAGCGCTTCCCGCCGCCTGGCGGAAATCAAGAACATTCAGTTATTTACTCAGTATCGAATCAAGGCGACCATGGGCGAGTTGCTCAAGAGCCAGGGAGTGGTCGCACCAATGGCCTCCGTCGTGCAGAACGACGTGAAGCCAAAAGTCCAGCTACCTGGCATGAATTGAGCTTTATTTAATGTTCAATTGATAGCCAAGAGTACCGAGCGTGGAATCAGAAGCCAGTCGAGTTCATCTCAGTCATGATCCACGCGCGATGCACGATGATCCGTTGCTCGACGGATTATTGGCGCTATGCGCCTTGCACCAGAAACCCGCCAGCGCAGCCATGCTGACCACCGGGTTGCCATTGCCCAAGCAGCGCCTGAGTGTCGATCTGCTGCCCCGTGCCGCGGCGCGTGCCGGCCTGCAAGGGCGGGTACTGCAACGCAAGCTGGACAAGATCCCCGCGATTGCCATGCCGGCGCTGTTGCTGCTCAAGGATGACCGCAGTGCGGTCCTCCTGGGCTGGCAGGGCGAGGACCAGGCACGCTTGCTGCTCAGCGAAAGCGATGGCGGCGAAGTACTGGTCAGCCGCGAAATGCTCGCGGACGATTACACCGGGCAGGCGTTCTTCGCCCAGCCCCAGCATAAATTCGACGTGAACCACGGCACCCTGATCCCGCGTGCCCGCTCCTGGTTCCGCGACACCCTCAAGCGATCGCGCTGGCTGTACGCCGACGCCATCGCCGCCAGTTTCCTGATCAACATCATCGCCATGGCCGCGCCGCTGTTCGTGATGAACGTCTACGACCGTGTCGTGCCCAACCAGGCTGAAGCCACCCTGTGGGTGCTGGTCATCGGTATCACCGGCGCCTACCTGTTCGACCTGATCCTCAAGAGCCTGCGCAGCCTGTGCCTGGACCTGGCCGGCAAGAAAACCGACCTGATCATCTCCGCCACCCTGTTCGAGCGGATCGTCGGCATGTCCATGAAGTACCGCCCCGCCCGGGTCGGCAGCTTTGCGCAGAACATCCATGAGTTTCAGAGCCTGCGCGACTTCCTCGCCTCGTTGACACTCACCAGCCTGATCGACCTGCCGTTCACCCTCCTGATTTTCCTGGTCATTGCCTTGCTGGGTGGGCATCTGGTGTGGATTCCGATGCTGGCCTTCCCGATCGCCCTGTTGATCGGCTATGTCTTGCAGAAGCCGTTGCAGGCGACCATGGAACGCACCATGGCCCTGGGCGCAGAGCGCCAGTCGAGCCTGATCGAAACGCTGGCCGGCCTGGATGCGGTCAAGGTCAACAACGCCGAGAGCGAACGCCAGTATCAGTGGGAGCAGACCATCGGCACCCTCAGCCGCCTGGAACTGCGGGTAAAAATGCTCTCCGGGTTGTCGATCAACATCACCTTGCTGATCCAGCAACTGGCCGGGGTGATCATGATTGCCTTCGGTGTGTACCAGATCATCGCCGGCAACCTGAGCATGGGCGGCCTGATCGCGTGCTACATGCTCAGTGGCCGGGCACTTAGCCCGCTGGCCTCGCTGTCCGGCCTGCTGACCCGCTATCAACAGGCGAAGGTCACCATGGGGTCGGTCGACCACATGATGGAGCTGCCACAAGAGCGCAACTTCGAAGAGCGCCCGCTGAGCCGCCGGGTGGTGCAGGGCGCCATCGAATGCCGCCAGTTGAACTTCACCTACCCGGGGCAACAGAACCCGGCGTTGAAGAACATCAACCTGGTGATCAAGCCGGGCGAGAAAATCGGCATCATCGGCCGCAGCGGCTCGGGCAAAAGCTCCCTGGCCAAGCTGCTGGTCGGTCTGTACCAGCCGGGTGACGGCGCCTTGCTGGTCGATGGCGTGGACATCCGCCAGATCGACGTCAGCGAGCTGCGCCACAACATCGGCTACGTGCCGCAGGACATCCAACTGCTGGCCGGGACCCTGCGCGACAACCTGGTCTCCGGTGCCCGCTACGTGGAAGACGAGATGGTGCTGCAGGCGGCCGAACTGGCGGGCGTGCACGAATTTGCCCGTCTGCACCCGCAAGGTTACGAGCTGCAAGTGGGCGAGCGTGGGCAAAACCTTTCCGGCGGCCAGCGGCAGAACGTGGCCATGGCCCGTGCGCTGCTGCTCAATCCGCCGATCATGCTGCTCGACGAACCGACCAGCGCCATGGACAACACCGGTGAAGAACGCTTGAAACAACGCCTGCAAGCCGTTATCGAGAACAAGACCGTGTTGCTGGTCACGCACCGGGCCTCACTGTTGTCGCTGGTCGATCGGTTGCTGGTCATCGACCGTGGGCAAATTCTCGCCGATGGTCCAAAAGCCGTGGTCATGGAAGCGTTGAAGAAGGGGCAGATCAGTGTTGCTTAAGTCCGGTATGCGCGACTCGATCCGTCGTTATTTCAAAGGCTCCGACTCACTCGATGGGCAACCCCTGCCCGAGGTCAAGAAGGCGCTGATCGAAGACGCCCCGCGCGTGGTGCGATTGACCATCTGGGGCATCATCGGCTTCTTCGTCTTCATGCTGGTCTGGGCCAATTTTGCGGTGATCGATGAGGTCACCCGTGGCGACGGCAAGGCGATTCCCTCGTCCAAGCTGCAGAAGATCCAGAACCTGGAGGGCGGGATCGTTGCCGAGTTGTTCGTTCGCGAAGGGCAGATCGTCGAAGCCGGCGCGCCGCTGATTCGCCTGGACGACACGCGTTTTGTGTCCAACGTCGGCGAAACCGAAGCCGATCGGCTGTCCATGCTGCTGCGTGTGGAACGCTTGAGCGCCGAGGTCGATGACCGCCCGCTGGCCTTCCCGGAAGACGTGATGAACGCCGTGCCGGTGCAAGCTGCTAGCGAAGAGTCCTTGTACATCAGCCGCCGCCAGCAACTGAACGATGAAATCGGCGGCTTGAAGGAACAACTGATCCAGCGTCAGCAAGAACTGCGCGAGTTCACCTCCAAGCAGGCGCAGTACCGTCAGGCCCTGGGCTTGCAGCGCCAGGAAATCAACATGTCCGAGCCCCTGGTGGCCCAGGGCGCGGTGTCTCCGGTGGAAGTGTTGCGCCTCAAGCGGGCGGAAGTCGAAACCCGTGGCCAACTGGATGCCACCACCCTGGCGATCCCCCGTGCCGAGTCGGCGATCAAGGAAGTACAGCGCAAGATCGACGAAACCCGCGGCAAATTCCGCAGTGAGGCGCTTACCCAGCTCAACGAGGCGCGCACCGACCTGAACAAGGCCCAGGCAACTGGCAAGGCGTTGGAAGACCGCGTCAGCCGCACCCTGGTGACCTCGCCGGTGCGAGGCATCGTCAAGCAATTGCTGGTCAACACCATCGGTGGGGTGATCCAGCCCGGCAGCGACATGGTGGAAATCGTCCCGCTGGACGACACCCTGCTGGTCGAGGCGAAGATTCGCCCGCAAGACATTGCGTTCCTGCACCCGGGCCAGGAAGCCATCGTCAAGTTCACCGCCTATGACTACACCATCTACGGTGGCCTCAAGGCCAAGCTGGAGCAGATCGGTGCCGACACCATCACGGACGAAGACAAGAAAACCACCTACTACATGATCACCCTGCGCACCGACCGCAGCCATTTGGGCACCGATGAAAAGCCGTTGCTGATCATCCCGGGCATGGTGGCTTCGGTGGACATTATCACCGGCAAGAAATCCATCCTCAGCTACCTGCTCAAGCCGATCATCAAGGCCCGGGCCGAGGCGTTGCACGAGCGCTGATCGCCAGGCTTGCGCTTGACTTGTAGGAGCGAGCGCCCGCTTGCGGCTTGCTCGCGATGGACGTCAACGATGACGCGTTAAGCCTGGTGCACCGCGCCGTCCTTGCGTCCTTGCGTCCATCGCGAGCGAGCTCGCTCCTACAATGGGTTTCGATCGCCCACCCCATCCCGTGGGTAAAGATGAGAATGGTTGTCCTTTGCCAAGGAGGTGCGCGACAATCGTTGCCCCTGTTCTGGCGCCTCTAAAAGGACTTTCCATGCGTCTACTCCTGCTCGGTGCAGCCCTGCTGTGCTCGTTCAACGCGGTGGCGGCATTCCCTCCATCCTCAGACACGGCCTACATGCCCAAACCCGAGTACCCGGCGGAACTGGCCAATGTGGTGGGGGATGCGCGGATCAGTCTGAACATTCATAACGACGGTGCTGTCACCGACGTAAAAGTCCTCAGCGCCACCCACGAGGCGTTTGGCGTGGCGGCGAAAGCGGCGGCCGAGCAGTGGCGGTTCCAGCCCTGGAAGGTCACGGCGAACACGCCGGCAGTGGTCGATGCACAGAACACCATGATCTTCTCGCCGGCGCTTACGCCGGATCCGTTCCCCGATGCCCAGAGTGTCATGCACAACATGCTGTTCCAGCCGTGCAGCGCGCTGAACGAGGAGTTGGCGCTGTTTCGCAAGAGCTATCCCAAGCAGCCTTTGAGCAGCGCCCCGACGTTCGCCAAGACCAGTGCGGCGCTGCTGCTCCCGGTATTCGCCAGCGAGCCCGAGTCGCAGGAAGGCATGAAGCTCAACCGTCAGTTGATCGATGCATTGCCGGATATCGTTCGGCGCTGTCAGGAACAGCCGGCAAGGATGTACAGCAGTGTGCTGCCCAAAGACCTGCAAAAGGTCTTTGGCATACCCGGGTAGCAAAGGCTGCTAGCATTGCGTCTGACTCAACTCTGATCAGCCATGAGTGCTTAGCATGCAGCTACCGGACATGAACCTCTTGGTCGCCCTCGATGCCCTGCTCGACGAAGGCAGCGTGGTGGGCGCCGCGCGGCGGATGAACCTGAGCCCGGCGGCCATGAGCCGGACCCTGACCCGGGTTCGTGAAGCGCTCGGCGACCCGATCCTGGTGCGTGCCGGGCGTGGCCTGGTGCCGACACCCAAGGCCCTGGAACTGCGGGCCCAGGTGCGGGATCTGGTCGAGCAGGCGGCACTGCTGTTCCGCTCGGCTGATGAGGTGGACCTCGGCACCCTGCGCCGGCGCTTCAGCGTGCGCGCCAATGATTTTTTCGTGGGGGTCTATGGCGGTCGCCTGATCGATACGCTGAATCACCAGGCGCCCCACTGCGAGTTGCGTTTTGTGCCTGAGGGCGACGGCGACGATGAGGCGCTGCGCGAAGGACGGATCGACCTGATGATCAGCAACACCCGCCCGCGCACCCCGGAAGTGAAGGTACAGAACCTGTTCACCACGCACTTTGTCGGGCTGGTGCGCGAAGGCCATCCGCTGCTGGAGGGTGAGATCAGCGCAGAGCGCTACGCCAGTTTTTCCCACATCAGCATATCCCGGCGGGGTATTGCCCGCGGGCCGATCGATACCGCGCTCAACGCCTTGGGGCTGGAGCGTCGAGTCGCCTTGATCGCGCCGAGCTTCCACGCGGCGATGTTCGTGCTGCCCGATTCCGACCTGATTCTGCCGGTACCCAAGGAAGCCTTGCTCAGCATCTCGCGCCTGGGCTTGCGCCTGCGCTCGTTTACCCTGCCGATCGCGCTGCCGACCCTGATGCTGACCCAGGCCTGGCACCCGCGCTACGACAAGGACCCGGCCCATCGCTGGTTACGCGAAACGGTGAAAGCCAGTTGTGCCGACACCTGGCGGGCAGCCCAGCCCCCACCGGAAACATAATTGCTGCGTCTGATGCACTTATAAGCTGTCGATAAGTCAGTTTTCGTCAGCTTTCGGTGTTTCTAAACTGCTCCGGTGTTTCTGTTATCCGGAGCTGTTCCTGCCATGACTTCCCTCGCTGTTCCTGCCCCGCTCGAGGCGGCCAGCACCCCCAAGGTAGTGGCGCCGCCGACATTCGGGCCGCGCATCATCATCGGCCTGGTTGGCGTGTTGCTGGCCGTGCTGGTCTCGGGCCTGAATGAAATGGTGACCAAGGTCGCCCTCGCCGATATCCGGGGCGCCATGGCGATCGGTTACGACGAGGGCACCTGGCTCGTCGCCAGCTATAGCGCGACCTCCGTGGCGGCGATGGCGTTCGCCCCCTGGTGCTCGGTGACCTTTTCCCTGCGTCGTTTCACCTTGTGTGCCATTGGCCTGTTCACCTTGTTGGGGTTGCTGATCCCCTTCGCCCCCACTTATGAAAGCCTGCTGGTGCTGCGCACCGTGCAAGGCCTGGCCGGTGGTGCGTTGCCGCCGATGTTGATGACCGTCGCCCTGCGGTTCCTGCCGGCCAACGTCAAACTCTACGGCCTGGCCGGTTACGCCCTGACGGCCACCTTCGGCCCCGGCCTGGGCACGCCGCTGGCGGGCCTGTGGACCGAGTATGTGAGCTGGCACTGGACCTTCTGGCAAATCATCGTGCCGAGCCTGCTGGCGATGGCGGCGGTGGCCTATGGTCTGCCGCAGGACCCGCTGCGCCTGGAGCGCTTCAAGCAGTTCAACTGGCGTGGCCTGCTGCTGGGTTTTCCGGCCATCTGCATGCTGGTGATCGGCATCCTGCAAGGCAATCGCCTGGACTGGTTCGAGTCGAGCCTGATCTGCTGGTTGTTGGGGGCGGGCGTGGTGTTGCTGGTGCTGTTCCTGGTTAACGAATGGTCGCAGCCGGTGCCGTTTTTCAAGTTGCAGATGCTCGGCATCCGTAACCTGAGTTTTTCCTTGCTGACCCTTGCCGGGGTGTTGGTGGTGCTGCTGGCGGTGATCATCATCCCCTCCAGCTACCTGGCACAGGTGCAGGGCTACCGGCCGATCCAGACCGCCCCGGTGATGCTGCTGATGGCCGCCCCGCAACTGATCGCACTGCCCTTGGTCGCGGCGCTGTGCAACCAGCGCTGGGTCGACTGCCGCTGGGTGCTGGGCATCGGCCTGGGCATGCTGGCGCTGTCCTGCATCGGCGGTTCGCAGTTGACCTCGGTGTGGATCCGCGACGATTTCTACCTGCTGCAATTGCTGCAGATCTTCGGCCAGCCGATGTCGGTGCTGCCGTTGCTGATGCTAGCGACCGGCAGTATCAGCCCGATGGAGGGCCCTTTCGCCTCGGCCTGGTTCAACACCGTCAAAGGCCTCTCGGCGGTGCTCGCCACCGGCTTGCTGGAAACCCTGACCACGGTGCGCCTGCATTTTCACTCGACGATGCTGGTGGACCGCCTCGGCAACTCACCCCTGGTCGATGGCGATAGCGCCAGCCTGGCGCGACGCCTGCACCAGCAAGCCGTGGTGTTGACCTCCTCGGACTTGTACCTGTGCATGGCCGGGATCGCGCTGGCGCTGATCCTGCTGATTTTCTGGCTGCCGACGCGGATGTATCCGCCGCGCGCGCCGACTTGAATGTTGACTGAAACAGAAGGTTTTTATGACGATCTCTAGCAAGCAAAAACTCATTGGCGCAAGCGCCGCGGTGTTGGCAGTGGGCGTACTGGTTTACCTGCTGGCCCCTGGGGTGTTCGGCAAGAAGCCGCAGCAGAGCACCAACGACGCGTTTGTCAGTGCCGACTTCACCCTGGTGGCACCGCGCGTCGCCGGATTCATCAAGGAGGTGCTGGTCGAAGACAACCAGCGAGTCCAGGCCGGGCAATTGCTCGCGCTGATCGATGACCGCGACTTTCGCGCCGCCGCGCAAGCCGCCGATGCCGATACGCTGGTGGCCAGGGCGCAACTGCAAAACGCCCGGGCAACCCTCGAGCGCCAGGCGTCGGTGATCGCCCAGGCCCAGGCCACGGTGGTGGCCGCCAAGGCGGAACAGGCCTTCGCCGAACATGAACTGAATCGCTACAACCACCTGGCGGGTGTCGGGGCCGGTACGGTGCAGAACGCCCAGCAGGCACGTACCCGCATCGACCAGGCAGGCGCCCGCCTGGCCAACGCCACGGCGGCACTGGCGGCGGAGCGCAAGCAGGTGGAGATCCTCACGGCCCAGCGCGACGCCGCTGAAGGCAGCCTCAAGCGGGCGCAGGCGGCCCTGGAAATGGCCAGCTTCCAGCTGTCCTACACGCGCATCGTCGCCCCCGTGGACGGCATGGTCGGCGAACGCGCGGTGCGGGTTGGCGCCTACGTCACCCCGGGCAGCAAGATCCTCGCCGTGGTGCCACTGGCGCAGGCCTATGTGCTGGGCAACTTCCAGGAAACCCAATTGACCGATGTGCAGCCGGGGCAGGACGTCGTGGTCCACGTCGACAGCCTGGGCGGCGAAACCCTGACCGGCCGGGTCGAGAGCATTGCCCCGGCCACTGGGGTGACCTTTGCGGCCGTCAAGCCGGACAACGCCACCGGTAACTTCACCAAGGTGGTGCAGCGCATTCCGGTGAAAATCATCCTCGACCCGGGCCAGCCCCTGGCCCAGCGGTTGCGCGTCGGGATGTCGGTGGAGGCCAGCATTGACACCACAAGCTCGCAAACCAGCGTGCGCGAGGTGACGCAGCGATGAGCCATGGCATTCCCCACAAACACCTGTTACTCGCCCTTGGCTTGCTGTCATTGAGCGCTTGCACCCTGGGCCCGGATTTTGTCCGGCCGCAGGCACCCCAGGTCAAGCAGTGGTTGAAAGCGCAACAGGCGGCGGCCAGCGAGGCGGTGAGCAGCGAAATGGATGAGCGCTGGTGGGAGGTGTTTGCTGACCCACAACTGTCCGCCCTCAGTCGCCGCGCACTGACCGACAACCTTGACCTGCAGCTGGCCAGCAGTCGCCTGCAACAAAGCCTGGCGGTGCGGCAGGTGGTCACGGCCGAGCAGTACCCCAGCACCGCTGCCACGGGCAGTTATGCCCGTAAACGCAACAGCGGCGAAGGGCTGAGCGACCCGTCCGGGCATAACGGCCACTCAGCGTTCAGTGTGTGGGAGGCGGGTTTCTCTGCTTCCTGGGAGCTGGACTTCTGGGGCCGCGTGCGGCGGCAGACCGAAGCCGCCGACGCCACCCTGGAAGTGGCGCAAAACGATCGCCGCGGCGTACTGCTCTCGGTGCTGGCGCAAACCGCCCAGGACTACATCCAGTTGCGTGGCGTGCAGAGCACCCGCGCGGTCACCGAGCAAAACCTCGAGGTGGCCCGGCATAGCTTGAAGTTGTCGCAACTGCGCCTGGCCGACGGCGTGGCCACCGACCTGGACGTGGCTGAAGCGGCCGCCCAGGTGGCGGCCATCGAAGCGCGCCTGCCGGCGTTGCAACAGCGCCAGGCGCAGTTGATCAACGCCTTGAGCCTGTTGCTGGGTGAGCGGCCGCAAGCCCTGCAGGCCGAGCTGGCGCACGACGGCCCGGTGCCGCAGACCCCGCGCCAGGTGGCGATCGGCTTGCCGTCGCAACTGGCCGAGCGTCGCCCCGACATCCGCCAGGCCGAGGCCCGCCTGCACGCCGCCACGGCCAGCATCGGTGTGGCCAAGGGCGATTTTTACCCGCGCATCACCCTGTCCGGCAACTTCGGCTCCCAGGCCATGCAATTGAGCGATTTCGGCTCCTGGGGCTCGCGCCAGTTTGGCATCGGGCCGCAGTTCAGCGTGCCGCTGTTCGACGGCGGTCGCCTGCGCGGCATGCTTGAGTTGCGCGAGGCACAGCAACAGGAAGCGGCACTGGCCTACCAGCAAACCGTGCTGCGCGCCTGGCATGAAATCGACGACCAGTTGACCCGCTACAACGCCAGCCAACTGCGCCGCGACAGCCTCGCCGAAGCGGTGCGGCAGAACCAGATCGCCCTGCGCACCGCGCAACAGCAGTACGTCGAAGGGGTGGTGGATTTCGTCAACGTCCTGACCGTGCAAGGCGAACTGCTGGCGACCCAGGAACAACTGGTGGACAGCGCCACCAGCGTGTCACTGGCCATGGTCGGGCTGTACAAGGCGCTGGGCGGTGGATGGCAGTCGGTGTATCCGCTGGCGCAGGTCGAGGCTGCCGGCCACGGGCGTGGCTGAGTCAAAACGGGTGACTCAGTCCTTGGGGGACAAGTCCGCCATGCCCTTGAGCAACTCGATCGGCAGCGGAAAGACAATGGTTGAACTCTTGTCCCCGGCAATCGAACTCAGGGTCTGCATGTAGCGCAATTGCATGGCACCTGGCTGGCGACCGAGCATTTCGGCGGCCTGCATGAGTTTTTCCGAGGCTTGCAGTTCGCCTTCGGCGTGGATCACCTTGGCCCGGCGCTCCCGCTCGGCTTCGGCTTGCTTGGCGATGGCGCGGATCATCGATTCGTTGAGGTCGACGTGCTTGATCTCGACATTGGCCACCTTGACGCCCCAGGCATCGGTTTGCGCGTCCAGCACCTGCTGGATATCGACGTTCAAGCGCTCGCGTTCGGCCAGCAACTCGTCCAGCTCATGTTTGCCCAGCACCGCGCGCAGGGTGGTCTGGGCCAATTGGCTGGTGGCCATGAGGAAGTCTTCGACCTGGATAATGGCTTTCTGTGGGTCGAGCACACGAAAGTACAGCACCGCATTGACCTTCACCGAGACGTTGTCGCGAGTGATCACGTCTTGCGCCGGTACATCGAGCACCACGGTGCGCAGGTCCACGCGAACCATCTGCTGGACCACCGGAATCAGCAGGATCAGCCCCGGCCCCTTGACCTGCCAGAAGCGTCCGAGCTGGAACACCACCCCACGTTCGTATTCACGCAGGATGCGAAAAGTCGACCCCGCCAATGCAATCAGCAGCACCAGCAGCGCGGCAAAACCCAGTTGCAGGCCCATGGTCATTCTCCCTGTGGCGCCGCGTCAGTTGCGGCCACTTCCAGCGTCAGCCCCTTGCGCGCCACCACTTGCACCCGTTGCCCCGGTTGCAGTGGTGTCGTGCTGCGCACCTGCCAGCGCTCGCCCTGCAGATGGACCCAGCCGTGGTAGACGCTGCCGGGTTGCAGGGCAATCACCGGGGTGATGCTGCCAAACAGTTCGGTATCGCCGCTGACCGTGTGCCGCGGTCGGGTTTTCAGGGCGTGGATCAGCAAGGCCAGCAACAGCAGGGCGCTGATCAGTGCCAGGCCGATGATCAGCGGCGTCGGCACCTCGTTGTTGCCCAGCATCACCGCACCGATCACGAACATCAGGATGCCGCCCAGGCCGATCACGCCGTAATTGGGCAGCAGGGCTTCGGCCACCAGAAAGGCGATGCCAACTATCATCAACCAGACCGCGAACGGGTTGGTGGCCAGCACCATGACCGCGTCCGCCGCGAACACAGAACTGCTCACGCCCGCCACCCCAACCACCGCACACCAACCACCGATGTTCACTTGACCCTCCGGGAGAGCCATCCGTCCGCGAGCCTCACGCAGGCCCTGTCTACAGTCTAGTTGAGCCTCGGGTTGAACGAAATCTGAGCAGTGCAGGTCGACTGCTCCAGTGGGCAGATTTTCCTTCGCTACTTGGCAGCCGACCTAGACTTTGAAGTGAGAACAGAAGGTTTAACCATGGTCCGCCAGACTGCGGACACCGAGGTGCATCATGCGTATGGCAAGAACCCTACAGCGCAGCCTGGAAGAGGCGCACTGTGAATTTGACGTAGTGTCTCACCCGCATTCGGCCAGCAGCCTGGAAACCGCCCGGGTCTCGGGCATTCCAGCCGAGCGCGTGGCCAAGTCAGTGATCCTTGACGACCGCCACGGGCACTACCTGATGGCGGTATTGCCGGCCAGCCGGCACCTGGACCTGAGCAAAGTGCGCGGCAGTGGCGAATGGCAGGTCACCCGCGAAAGCACCCTGGCCCACCTGTTCAATGACTGTGAGCGTGGCGCCGTGCCGGCCCTGGGCGAGTCTTATGGCCTGGCCATGGTCATCGACCCCTTGTTGACTCGTCAGAAAGAGATCTACGTTGAAGCCGGCAACCACAACAACCTGCTGCACATGAGCATGGAGCAGTACCTGAAAATGGTGCCCCATGCCGAAGTTTGCGAGCTCAGCCATTAACCCCCTTCACCAGGAGAGTCCCCATGGAAGCACCGACCCACAGCCTGCCCAGCTTGTTCAAGCAACTTGGCCTGGAGAATGACGCCGAGAGCATCGACAAATTCATTGCCAGCCATTCCCCCCTCAAACCCAGACTGCACCTGGCCGACGCCTATTTCTGGAGCGAAAGCCAGGCGCAGTTCCTGCGTGAAGAAATTCGCGACGACGCCGATTGGGCAGAGGTGGTCGACCAGTTGAGCGTGCTGCTGCACAAGGGCCGCGGGGCATAACCCTGTAGCAGCTGCCGAGCCCGCGAGGCTGCGTCCGACTGCGAAGCAGTCGCAGAAGTCGACTAAGGTGTACCTACCCATAAAGTGCGCGAGGACGTTGTCCTCGGACGCAGCCTCGCGGAGCTCGGCAGCTGCTACAGGCTAACGCGAGGGTGAAGGTGAGCGCCGGAGGAGTGAATTTCGCTGCTCATCAGCAAATTGTTTCAAAACTTGACTGAATTTCCTTTCCGATGCGATATTGATAGTTAGCAAACTAACAGTGTGCGAATTCTCCTGTGCCCCAGACCCTCGACGCCCTTCAAATGAACATCAGCAGTGCCATGGTGGTGGCCGCGCGGCATTGGCGCAAAATCTGCCAGACCACGCTGGTTAACGTTGGTATCTCTGAAGCCTGTGCGGTCCCGTTGTTGATGATCGGGCGCCTGGGTGAGGGGGTGCGCCAGGTGACTGTGGCCCAGGCCGCCGGGATGGAGAGTCCTTCACTGGTGCGCCTGCTCGACCAGTTGTGCCAGGCCGGGTATGTCTGCCGGACTGAAGACGCCCACGACCGGCGCGCCAAATGCCTGAGCCTGACCGACTCCGGTCGTGAGCTGGTGCAGGCGGTGGAGGTGGAGTTGGTGCGCCTGCGCCGTGAGGTGCTCGAAGGGATCGATCCGGCGGACCTGGAAACGGCGCTGCGGGTGATTCGCGCGTTCGAGACCGCCGAGCAGGCAGCGGTGACTCCATCTTGAACGGATTTTTTGCTGGCATGCCGCCAGCCCGCGACTGGTTCTATGGGGTACGGACGTTCTCGGCGTCGATGATTGCGCTGTACATCGCCATGCTCATGCAGATGCCGCGGCCGTACTGGGCGATGGCCACGGTCTACATCGTTTCCAGCCCGTTCGTCGGGCCTACCAGCGCCAAGGCCCTGTACCGCGCCATCGGCACCTTTACCGGCGCGGCGGCGGCCTTGCTGTTCGTGCCGATGTTTGTGCAGAGCCCCTATGTGCTGGTGGTGGTGATTGCGTTGTGGACCGGCACCCTGTTGTTCCTCTCCATGCACCTGCGCACCGCCAACAGCTACGCGCTGATGCTCGCCGGTTACACCTTGCCGCTGATCGCCCTGCCGGTGGTGGATAACCCGCTGGCGGTGTGGGATGTGGCAGAAGCGCGCACCGAGGAAATCTTTCTCGGCATTGTCTGCGCGGCGGTGGTGGGCAGCCTGTTCTGGCCCCGGCGCCTGGCCCCGGTATTCGATGACGCGGTGAGCAAGTGGTTCGCCAGCGCCGTGACCTACAGCCAGCGCTTCCTCAGCCGTGAGGTCCAGCCTGGGGAAATCAGCACACTGCAGGCATCGATGGTTGCCACCTTCAACTCCCTGGAGCTGATGATCGGCCAACTGCCCCACGAAGGTGCCCGGCCGCAAACCGTGCGCAACATCAAGGAACTGCGCGGGCGGATGATCCACCTGCTGCCGGTGATCGATGCCCTGGACGATGCGCTGTACGCCTTGCAGCGACGTACCCCGGAGTGGGTCGACAAGTTTGCGCCGATCCTCACCGCATCCCTGCAATGGCTCCAACACAGCGATGCCTCGGTCGAGCGCTGGGAGGCCTTGCGCGCGCAACTCCAGGCCCTGCAACCCAGCGCGCAAGCCCTGGATGATCGCAAGCAACTGCTGTTTTCCAACGCGCTGTACCGCCTGGGCGAGTGGATCGACCTGTGGCAGGACCTGCGCAGCCTGCAATACGCGATTCACACCGACAACCAGGACAACTGGCGGGCGGTCTACCGGCACTGGCGTCTCGGCCGCCTGACACCCTTCCTCGACCGGGGGTTGATGCTGTACTCGGCGACCTCCACCGTGCTGGCGATCATCGTGGCCTCGCTGCTGTGGATCGCGCTGGGCTGGCCCGATGGCGGCAGCGCGGTGATCCTGGCGGCGGTGGCGTGCAGCTTCTTTGCGGCGATGGACGACCCGGCGCCACAGATCTACCGGTTCTTCTTCTGGACCGCCCTGTCGGTGGTGTTTGCCAGCCTCTACCTGTTCCTGATCCTGCCCAACCTGCATGACTTCCCGATGCTGGTGCTGGCGTTCGCCGTGCCCTACATCGTCGTCGGTACCCTGACGGTGCAGCCGGCGTTCTACCTGGGCATGCTGCTGACCATCGTCAACACCTCGTCCTTCATCAGCTTGCAAGGCGTCTACGACGCGGACTTCCTGAGCTTCGTCAATTCCAACCTGGCCGGCCCCATCGGGTTGTTGTTTGCCTTTGTCTGGACCCTGGTGGCGCGGCCATTCGGTTCGGAGCTGGCGGCCAAGCGCCTGACCCGCTTCAGTTGGCACGACATCGTCGGCATGACGGCGCCGGCCAACCTGGCCGAGAGCCGCAAACTGGGGGTGCAGATGCTCGACCGCTTGATGCAGCACCTGCCGCGTCTGGCCATGACCGGCCAGGACACCGGCATCGCCCTGCGCGAAGTGCGGGTGGGGCTCAACCTGCTGGACATCCTGGCCTACGCGCCACGGGTGCTGGGGGTGCCCAATGTGTTGTTGCGCCAGGTGGTGGCCGAGGTCGGCGAGTACTTCAAGGCGTGCCTGAAGGCCGGCGAACGTTTGCCGGCGCCGGCCTCGCTGCAGATGACCATGGACCGCGCCCGGCGTGCGCTCAATGGCCAGGGCCTGCAAGGCGACGATGACACCCGCCTGAACCTGTTGCATGCCCTCAGTGGCTTGCGCCTGGCGCTGTTGCCGGGCGTGGAATTCCTCGGCACGGGGGCGCTGGAAGAAGCGCTACCCCATGGCATTGATGGAGCGCCTTTATGATCGGTGACCTGGACGTCAGCGGGGTGTTCCTGCCCACCCTGCTGGTGCTGATGGGCATTACCTACGTGCTGTACCTGCTGGTGCACGGGGTGCTGACGCGCTTGCACTTTTATCGCCTGGTCTGGCACCGGGCGTTGTTCAACGTGGGCCTCTACGCCTTGCTGCTCGGCGCCGTGGACTCACTCAGTCGATACCTGATGACATGAAAAAACCTTTTTTGACCCTCGGCCGCGTGGTGCTGACCCTGCTGATCGTGACGCTGGCCGTGTTCGTGGTGTGGCGCATGGTGGCGTACTACATGTTCGCCCCATGGACCCGTGACGGCCACATCCGCGCCGACATCGTGCAAATCGCCCCGGACGTTTCCGGGTTGATCCAGCAGGTCGATGTGCGCGACAACCAGCCGGTCAAGCGCGGCCAGGTGTTGTTCGCCATCGACCCGGACCGCTTCAAGCTGGCGCTGCGCCAGGCCAAGGCCGCTGTCGCCGACCGCCAGGAAACCCTGGCCCAGGCCCAGCGCGAAGCCAAGCGCAACCGCGGCCTGGGCAACCTGGTGCCGGGTGAGCAACTGGAAGAAAGCCAGTCGCGCGTGGCCCGTGCCGAGGTGGCGCTGATGGAGGCCCAGGTCGCGGTGGACAGCGCCCAGCTCAACCTCGACCGCTCGGTGATCCGCAGCCCCGTCGACGGCTACGTCAACGACCGCGCACCCCGGGTGCAGGAGTTCGTCACTGCCGGGCGCCCGGTGTTGTCGGTGGTCGACAGCAACTCGTTCCACATCGATGGTTATTTTGAAGAGACCAAGCTGGGCGGCATTCATGTCGGCCAGCGCGTCGACATCCGGGTGATCGGTGACAACGCGCGCCTGCGTGGGCACGTCGAAAGCATCGTCGCCGGGATCGAGGACCGCGACCGCAGCAGCGGCGCCAACCTGCTGCCCAACGTCAACCCGGCGTTCAGTTGGGTGCGGCTGGCCCAGCGCATTCCCGTGCGCATTGCCTTTGACGAGGTGCCGCAGGACTTCCGCATGATCGCCGGGCGTACCGCGACCGTGTCGATCATCGCCGACCAGCCCGCCTGGGAGCCGGCCCAATGAAGGCAGCCGGCGGATTAGTCACAGTGGGCCTGGGCCTGCTGCTGTCGGCCTGCCAGGTGGTCGGCCCGGATTACCAGGTGCCCAAGGACGCGGCGGTGCAGCGTGCGGACTTGCGGGGCAAGCTGCCGATCGATGCTCACAACGTGGTCTCGGCACCGGTGCCGGCGGACTGGTGGCGCCTGTACCAGGACCCGCGCCTGGATCAATTGGTGCAACAGGCCTTGGCCTCCAACACCGATTTGCGGGTGGCGGCGGCCAACCTGTCCCGTGCTCGCACGCAAGTCGAGCAGGCCGAGTCGGCCGGTGGCTGGAGTGCTGGGGTCAAGCTGGGCGCCCAACGCTTGCAGGAGTCCGGGGAAGCCTTCTTGCTGCCGGAAAAAGTCCCGGTGGCCAACGTCGGTGACGTGGCCCTGACCACGTCCTATCAGTTCGATCTGTTCGGCACCTTGCAGCGCGGTATCGAAGCGGCCAAGGCCAATGCCGATGCCACCCAGGCCGCGGCCGATACGGCACGCATCACCGTGGTCGCCGATGTGGTGCGTGCCTACACCCAGGTGTGCGCGGCCAACGAAGAGCGCGAGATCGCCGAGCATTCCCTCGACCTGCAAAGCCAGAACACCCAGTTGATCCAGCGCCTGCGCGATGCCGGGCGCGGCGACGAAACCCAGGTCACCCGCTCGTTGACCCAGTTCAAGTCCTTGCGCGCGGAAATGCCGCGCTATGAAGCGGCGCGCCAGGCGGGCTTGTTCCGCCTGTCGATGCTGCTGGCCAAGCCGGTCGACCAGTTGCCGGCCGGCACTGCCAGTTGCCATGAACTGCCCAGGATCACTCAACTGCTGCCGGTGGGCGATGGTGCCACCCTGCTCAAGCGGCGCCCGGACGTGCGCCAGGCCGAGCGCCGGCTGGCGGCGGCGACCGCGCAAATTGGCGTGGCCACCGGTCAGTTGTACCCGGACATCAGCATCGGGGCGACGGTCGGTACCGTCGGGATCCTCGATCACCTGGGCGAGTCCCAGACCAATCGCTGGGGCTTCGGCCCGTTGCTGACCTGGAGCGTACCGACCAACGGCGCCCGGGCGCGCGTGCATGAGGCCGAGGCCCTGAGCCAGGGCGCGCTGGCGCACTTCGACGGGGTGGTGCTCAACGCCATTCGCGAAACCCAGACCGGCCTCACGCAGTACGCCGCGCTGTTGCAGCGCCGCGATGCCCTGGCCGACGCCGAGCAATCGGCGCAAGTGGCGGCAGACCAGACGCACCGCTTCTTCCAGGCCGGTCGGGCATCATTCCTCGCCGACCTGCAGGCCACCCGCACCTACACCGACGTACGGGCGCAAGTCGCCATGGCCAACACCCAGGTAGCCATGAGCCAGATCGATCTGTTCCTGGCCCTGGGCGGCGGCTGGGAAAGCGGACGAACGCAAGCGGCAAAACCGACGAAACCCTGAGGCCGTTGCTATGCTTTGACATGTCGGATCCGCGCGGGCGGGTCCGGCGATCAAGGCTCGCACAGGTCATGGGGAGTCCAATAATGAAAAACCCTTATGCTCCCGGCTTCTGGTGCGCGATCGCCGCACTGGTGTTGCTGTCTGCTACCTACTTTTATGGCGTCATGCTGGCTCACCAGCTCGACAAAGCCCTGCTCTTTCTCGACAGCGCCAGCGCGATGATTGGCGTGCTGTCGATCGCGGTGGTCGCCTGGGCCTCGCTGCAAGGCCAGCGGATCAAGAAAAAACAACTCCAACAAGGCAAGACCCTGGTGCAGATCTGGGACACCAAGGTGGCGTTGCGCCGGGTCGAAACGGTGTTCGATCGGTATTTCTGGGGCAGCTACTGGCAGCCGGGCCGTACTTTCCAGGAAGTCATGGGCGAGCTGACCGGCACCCCGCTGGAAAAAAGCCTCGAAGCGCTCAAGGTGCAATGCCGGGCCCTCGACCAGCAGGTGACCGGCGAAGGCTGGCACTGGCTGAACAACGCCCGGGAACTCGCTGACGTCGCCACCGCCATGGCCCGCGAACGCTACCAACTGGATGTCTGCGACCCACGTTTCGATTCACCCGACGGCACGGTAATCAATCGCGACTTCGAGGTGCTGGTGTACACCTGGACCGCGCGCCTGAAAAGCTTTGATCATCAGCTCGACGAGATGGAGATGGAATATTCCTGAGGCGCAAGCCGCTCCTGCAACGGTGCGGGCGTGGCCGCGACTTGTCGTGGTCACTGGACACTCTTTTACCCTTATTCATTGGGTTGCCATAGACAGCTAATGCTAATCTGCTGCGCAATTTGAACGAAGTCGCGCCACGGCCTGTCATGGGTTCAGGGAAGACGACCCTTTCAACAACGGACAATGATCAGGTAATTCATGAATAAATCAGCAGGTGTGCTTCTTGGAATCGTAGTGGCCATTGGTGCAATCAGCGCCGGCGGCGCGTGGTACACCGGCACCAAGCTGGAAGGGGTGTTGCAGACGTCCATCGCCGACGCCAACCAGCAGTTGCAAGCGGCCATGGTCGGCTCCAACGGCACCGCGACCCTGGAACTGGTGTCGCTGGATCGCCAGCTGTTCAGCAGCACCGCCCATTACCGCCTCAAGGGCCAGGGCGAGATGTTTGGCGAACACGCCGATGGCGTAGAACTGCTGTTCACCGACCATATCGAACACGGCCCGCTGCCGTTCTCCCGACTGGTATCGCTGAAATGGCTGCCGGTCATGGCCACCAGTCATTACTCCCTGGAAAAAACCCCGCTGACCGCCAAATGGTTCGCCGCCACCAAGGACGTGTCGCCGCTCAAGGGTGTGATCAACCTTGGCTATGACCGTGCCGTCAGCGGCACCCTTGAGTTGTCGCCCGTCGACACCGTACTCGACGACCAGTCGACACTGAAGTTTTCCGGGCTGAACCTTGAGCTCTCGGCCAGCGCCGAGGCGCAGAAGGTCAAGGCCAACGGCTACATGGACAGCCTGACGCTGACCAGCGTCGCCGAGGACCAGTCGCCGGTCAAAGTCGAGCTCAACGGCCTGACCCTGGCCAGCAACCTGACCAAAAGCACTTTCGGCTACTACCTGGGCGATAACACCGTCGAGATCAGCAGCAGCAAAACCACCTTTGGTGACAAGCAGGCGGTGCTGCACCTGAAGAAACTGGAAATGAAGACCGCCACCAGCGAATCCGGGACCAACGCGGCGGGCCGTGCCGATTACAAGATTGCCGAGATCACCCTCAACGACAAGGCGCTCGGCTCGGCCAAAATGGCCTGGAGCATGAAAAACCTCGACATCCCGTCGACACTGTCGCTGGTGCAGATCTACCAAACCAAATTGCAGCCGTACGAAGAGGCCGCCGCCGCAGCCGCTGCAGCAGGGCAACCCGTGCCGGAGCTGGAACTGAGCGACGCCGAGGAAACACAGGTCAAGGCTGACCTGGAAAAACTGCTGGCCGCCCAGCCGCAAATCGCCCTGGAGAACCTCTCGTTCACCACCGCCAACGGTGAAAGCAAGGCCAGCCTGGTGCTCGACCTGACTAAACCGAAGTCGATGGACCAGCCGACCGATCAAATGGTGCGTGAGCTGATTGCCCTGCTGGACTTCAACCTGCAGGTCTCCAAACCGATGATCACGGACCTGGTGAGTGCACAGGCCCTGGCCGACGGCCAGACAGACGCCAAGGCCATTGCCGAGGAAGCCCTGGCCACCGGCGATATGTTCAGCAGCATGGCGGTTGGTACCCAACTGGCGACGTTGGAAGGCAATAACATCGTGTCCAAACTGCACTACGCCAACAACCAGGTGGAGTTCAATGGCCAGAAAATGACCGTCGAACAGTTTGTCGCCTTCGTCATGAGCAAGCTCGGTGCCACGGGCGAAGTTCAGTAAGCCACTGGCACCACCGCCTCACCCAAACGCCCAGCCTGTGCTTACGCCCGGTTGGGCGTTTTGTTTTGTAGGACGATTCTGAAGAAATGTGCGGATTCGTCTTTTACCTACCCTCGCCATGGAAGACTGCATCGCAGGATAGCTTGGCCGTGTCATCAGGCACTGGCCGCCTGATGGTGTTGCCATCAGGGGGACCCATCGCTCCAGCTTTCCTCGTACAGGAAACCTGCGAATGTTGCGTACCCTCCATCCCCACCTGCGCCCGATTTTTCGCGTAGCGCTGTGCAGCCAGTTGCTCTGGCCGATCCTGGCGGCTGCCGACACGGCATACGATGGCCTGGTGCGCCAAGCCCGGGCGGGCAACTACGGGCCGGCATTGAGCGTGCTGCGCGAGGTTCCCGACAATCAGTTGTCCACAGGCCAGCTCAGTGATCATTTGCAGATCGCCAGTTGGGCGGGCCTCGACAGCGAAGTCGTCAACGTTTATGAGACCCAGGCCCACCAGCGCAAATTGCCCCTCCAGGCGCTGACCGCCACCGCACGTGCCTACCGCAATCTGCACCGCTGGGATGAAGCCGCAGCGCTGTATCGCAGGGCGCTGGAGCGCGACCCCGCTAACGCCGACGTGCAGGTGGGGTTGGCGCTGACTCAGGCGGATGCCGGTCAACCGAGTGAAGCGGTCAACCGCGCCAACGCATTGGTGGCCGCCAAGCCCGGGGATCCGAATCGCCGACTGGCACTGGCGTATGCCCTGACCCGGGCGGGGGCGACCTACGACGCCTTGTTCGAGTACGGCCAGGCGTTCGTCCGTGCCGGTAGCAAGCCTGAAGTCGCCCGCGAATATGTGTTCGCCCTGCAACGTGCGCGTTTGCCGGAACCGGCGCTGCGCCTGGCGCGCCAGCGTCCGGGGCTGATCGAACCGACACTGTTGCGGCGTATCGAGGGCGATGTGGCGGCCGAGCGCGTGCGCCTGGCGGAGCTGGCCACGCGCAGCGAGAAGGAGCGCTACGTGATTGCCGACCGTGCCCTGGCCGACTACGACCAGCTCATCAGGACCTGGAGCGCCGACGCCCAGGCAGACGATGACGTGCGGCGCTGGCGTATCGACCGCTTGGGTGCGCTCAAGGCGCGTGCGCGTACCGCCGAGGTTATCCATGACTACCAACAACTGATAGGTGAAGGCGTGCCAATTCCCACCTATGCGCAGCGCTGGGTGGCCGGCTCCTATCTGGATCAGCGTCAGCCGGAAGTGGCCGTCGATAGGTACCGCCATGTCCTGGCGGCACCCGATGCCGATTCGGGTGATCGCCTGGAAGACAGCACGGCGCTGTACTACGCCTTGCTGGAAAACGATCAACCGGTGCAAGCGCGCGAGCTCGCCGACAGCCTGGCCCAGAGCCAGAGTCCACGGGTCGAGCTCAAGGGCTTGGCGGTGGGCAACCCCAATGATGAGTGGATGGACGCGCAGCAACTGGCGGCCCAGGCCGGTACCTATGGTGCGGATTTACCCGGGGCTGAGCAGCGCCTGGCGGCCTTGGTCGAAAAGGGCCCGGGCAATATCGGCCTGCGCCTGGCCCAGGCAGACCTGTACCGCGCCCGTGACTGGCCACGGCGTTCGGAATCCCAGCTCAAGGAAACCGAAAGCATGGCGCCACGGGACGTGGGCCTGGAAGTCGGGCAGGGTCATACCGCGCTGGACTTGCAGGAGTGGCGGCAACTGGACGCGTTGACCGACGACGTGGTGGCGCGCTATCCGGACAACCGCCAAGTCCAGCGTCTGCAGCGTCTGCGTGAAGTTCATGACATGGCTGAACTGCGGGTCTCGGCCTATGGCGGCAAGAGCTATGGTGGCGGTGACAACGGTGCCGGCGCGGTCAGCGGCAGCCGCGACCTGGGCATTGAAACAGTGCTCTATAGCCCACCGATCGATGAGGATTGGCGACTGTTCGGCGGTGCCGGCTACGCCACCGGCGACTTTCAGGAAGGCACCGGTCACCATCGCTGGCAGCGCGTGGGTGTGGAGCGGCGGACTCGCGACATGACCCTGGAAGCGGAAGTGTCCAACCACTCATACGGCTACGGCAACAAGACCGGTGCACGCCTGGCGGCGGCTCGCGACATCGACGATCACTGGCAGTACGGCGCTAGCCTCGACTACCTGTCGGCCAATACGCCGCTACGGGCCCTGAACAGTGACATCACGGCCAATGGGGGCAGTGCTTTCCTGCGCTGGCGTGGCAATGAAAGTCGCGAGTGGCAGCTGGCGCTCAGCCCGTCGCGGTTCAGTGATGGCAATCGCCGGATCGAAGCGTTGTTGACGGGGCGCGAGGGCGTGTACAGCACGCCAGGCCTGCAAGTCGACGCGGCGGTGGAAGTGGGCAGCAGCCACAACTCGAAGAACGCCGATGTGCCGTATTTCAACCCCAAGTCCGACCTCAGCGTGTTGCCGAAGCTGAGCGCCAATCACGTGCTCTATCACCGTTACGAAACCGTCTGGAGTCAGCAGTTTCAGGCCGGTGCCGGTACCTACAGCCAACGTGATCACGGCACGGGTGCTATCGGTCTGCTCAGTTACGGCCAGCGCGTCAGTTGGAACGACGTATTCGAGGCGGGTGCCGCGTTGAGCTGGCTGAACCGGCCCTATGACGGCGATCGCGAGAGCGATCTGCGCTTGATCATCGACCTCACCTACCGCTTCTAGAAGAGTTTGCTCATGCTTGCAATCACACGTTGCATCCTGCTGCAGGGGGTCCTGTTGCTCACCGCCTGTGCCCAGCAGGCCCCAGCATTTGTGCCGCCCTCACAACGAGCGCTGGCCGCGAGTGAACAGCCCTGGCCGAAAAACCATGTGCTGGGCATTGCCTATCACGATGTCGAGGACCGCGATCCCGACCAGGCGGTGGTGGCTGTGCGCACCGAGCGCTTGATCGAGCAATTGGCCTGGCTGCGGGAAAATCACTATCAGGCGGTGACCGTCGACCAGATCATGGCGGCCCGCAAGGGTGGCCCCGAGCTGCCGGCCAAGGCGATCCTGCTGAGTTTCGATGACGGCTATTCGAGCTTCTATACCCGGGTCATGCCGGTGCTGCGTGCTTATCACTGGCCCGCCTTGCTGGCTCCGGTCGGCAGTTGGATCGATACACCGCTCAATCAACCAGTGGACTTTGCCGGCACCCCACGCCAGCGCTCGGATTTCCTGACCTGGGAGCAGATTCGCGAAGTCTCCCGTTCCGGCCTGGTGGAAATTGCCGCCCACACCGACGCCAATCACAAGGGCGTGCTGGCCAACCCGCAAGGAAATTTGCAGCCCGCGGCGGCGACCCGTCGCTACGACGCGCTGACCCAGCGATATGAGACAGAAGCACAGTTCCAGAGTCGGTTACGCAGTGACGTGGTTGCTATCTCGGAGAAAATTCGCGCGGTGACTGGTTACGCGCCAAGGGTCTGGGTCTGGCCCTACGGCGCCGCCGACGGCAGCGCATTACAGGTGGTGGGCGAGCAGGGCTACCAGATGGCACTGACCCTTGACGACGGTCTCGACAGCCTGGCTGACTTGATGAGCAGCCCGCGCTTTCTGGTGGCCTCGGACCCGGACGGCGAGCATTTCGCCAATAGCGTCGTCGGCGTGCAATCGAAGGCGCCGATGCGCGTGGTGCATGTCGATCTGGACAACGTCTACGACCCGGACCCGGCGCAGCAAGACATCAACCTCGGCAAGCTGATCCAGCGCATGGCCGACATGGGCGCGGACACCGTGTTCCTGCAAGCGTTCGCCGATCCCAAGGGCGATGGGCTGGTGCACTCGCTGTACTTTCCCAACCGCCATCTGCCGGTGCGCGCCGACCTCTTCGATCGCGTCGCCTGGCAATTGCGCACCCGGGCCAATGTCAAAGTCTTTGCCTGGATGCCGGTGCTCAGCTTTGCCCTCGATCCGGCCTTGCCACGGGTGACCCGCTGGGACCCGGCCAGCGGCCAGGCCTCGGTTGACCCCGGCCAGTATCAACGCCTGTCGCCGTTCGATCCCAATGTGCGGCGGATCATCGGTGAGCTCTATGAGGACGTGGCGCGCTTGACGTCGGTCGACGGCATTCTCTACCACGATGACGCCTTGCTCTCGGATTTCGAAGACGCCAGTCCACAAGCCTTGCAGGTCTATGCCGCCAACGGCTTGCCGGGGTCGATTGCCCAATTGCGTGGCGATCCGGCCACGATGCAGCGCTGGACGCGTTTCAAGAGCCGCTACCTGATCGATTTCACTCACGAGCTCACCGCCAAGGTCCGCGCCATTCGCGGGCCGCAGGTGCGCACAGCGCGCAACCTGTTCGCCGAGCCGATGCTCAATCCGCCGAGCGAAGCCTGGTTCGGGCAGAACCTCGACGATTTCCTGGGCGCCTACGACTGGACCGCCCCCATGGCCATGCCGCTGATGGAGGGCAAAACCCATGAACAGTCCGGTGCCTGGCTGGAATCCCTGGTGGCCACGGTCAAGTCCCGTCCCGGCGCCTTACAGCGCACGGTGTTCGAACTGCAGGCCCGCGACTGGAACCGCAGCGGTGCCAGCGCGCAATTGAGCGCTCAACAACTGGCGGACTGGATGGCGCGCCTCAAGCGCCAGGGTGCAACGAGCTTCGGCTACTACCCCGACAATTTCCTCGAGAACCAGCCGGATCTGAAAACCGTGCGCCCCGCGCTCTCCAATAAGTGGAATCCCTGACATGCTGGACAGACTGCTAGCCCTGTTGGTACTGGCGATCGTGCTGGGGATTCCCCTGGGCGTGATCTTCCTGGTCACCGGGCAATTTTTGATGGACTTCGTGTTCTTCTATCCGTTGTTCATGTCCGGACTGTGGATCGCCGGCGGCCTGTACTTCTGGCTGCACTGGGAACGTCACTGGCCCTGGGGCAAAGACACGTTGCCACCGCCACTGGCCGGTGAACCGCTGATCTCGATCCTGATCCCTTGCTACAACGAAGGTGACAACGCGGCCGATACCATTCATGCCGCGCTCGGCCAGCATTATCCGAACATCGAAGTGATCGCCATCAACGACGGCTCCAGCGACAACACCGCTGCCGTCCTCGATGCCCTGGCGGTGCAGGACTCGCGATTGCGCGTACTGCATCTGGCGCAGAACCAGGGCAAGGCGGTGGCCCTGCGCATGGGGGCAATCGCTGCGCGCAGCGAGTACCTGGTGTGCATTGACGGTGATGCGTTGCTCGCACCGGACACGGCGGCTTACCTGGTGGCGCCGATGCTGGACAACGCCCGGCTCGGTGCGGTGACCGGCAACCCGCGGATTCGCACTCGCTCGACCCTGGTGGGACGGGTCCAGGTGGGGGAGTTTTCCTCGATCATCGGATTGATCAAGCGCACGCAACGGGTGTTCGGACGGATCTTCACGGTGTCCGGGGTGATTGTTGCATTCCGTCGTTCGGCGCTGGATCGAGTTGGCTACTGGAGCCCGGACATGATCACCGAAGACATCGACATCAGTTGGAAGCTGCAACTGGATCACTGGAGCATCTTCTACGAACCGCGTGCCTTGTGCTGGATCCTCATGCCGGAAACCCTCGCAGGCTTGTGGAAGCAACGTCTGCGCTGGGCGCAAGGCGGTGCCGAGGTGCTGTTCAAGAACATCCGTGGCATCTGGCAATACCGCCATCGTTATCTCTGGCCCTTGCTGTTCGAGTACTGCCTGTCCACCGGCTGGGCCTTCACCTTCCTGCTCTCGGTGATTTTCTGGGCCGTCGGCAAATTCGTGGAAATGCCCGAAGCCATTGCCGTGCATCACTTGTTGCCACCGGCCTTCACCGGCTTGGTACTGGCGATGGTCTGCCTGCTGCAGTTCGCGGTCAGCATTCTGATCGACCGGCGTTACGAGCGGGGCCTGTGGAAAACCATGTTCTGGGTGGTCTGGTATCCCCTGGTGTTCTGGTTCATCAGCCTGCTGACGACCCTGGTGAGTTTCCCCAAGGTGCTGTTTGGTCAACACCAGCAGCGCGCGCGCTGGGTCAGCCCGGACCGTGGGATCAAACCGCTGAACGACGACGATGACGAGGTGCTCGAACAATGAAAATCATCAGAACCCGGCAACGGCCGTTCCTGGTCGTGGTCGACGCTTTTTTCACGCTGCTGGCCTGGATCGGCCTGATCTACCTGCTGGTGCGCGGCCTGTGGCCGTTGCTCAATACACACACTGGACCGCGCATTGAAGTCTCGGTGCTCGACGCCCTCGGTACGTTGCAACTCTACGTGTGGGTCGCCCTGCTCAATGCCGTGCTGCTGATTGCCTGGGCCCGTTACCAGCAGCACAAAAGCAAAGGCTTCGCGCGTCGCCGACAAGCGGCACCGGTGGTGGGCGACCATGGCTTGCAGACGTGTTTTCGCCTGAGCAACGAGCTCCTGATGCAGCTGCGTCGTCCTGGGGTCATGGTGATCCATAACGACGAGGCCGGTGATGTCAGCCAGGTGGTCACGGGTTATTTACGTCTCGATCAGCGCAATTACCCATAGATACCCGGGCAACTGAACGCACAGGGATTGGCGTCGATCGGTGAAAGCGCGCACTATCGAGTCAAATCCTGGCGAGTTGGAGGCCAGCTGTGACACAACGTATCGACCGCATTGCCCAATTGCTCAATTGCCCGGTCAAGGGCGAAGAAATGCGCCGGGCAATCACTGAAGCCCGCAAGGACTTTCTGCTGGATGACGATGAGGAGGATGACGATGACGACACGCCATCCTGCGAGCCGGACGCTGGCGATGATCCTGCCCCCCAGGCCTGATCCTTACCACCAACTGCGATTGCTCTCCAGTTCGGCCCGGCATTGCTTGAGTTGCCAGCCGTAGTTTTTCGCCTGTTGTTCGACCTTGCGTGCCACCTGCATCAGCCAGGGTTTTTGCCGGTAACTTTGGCGGCTGAACCCGCCGCGCCCCTCATGGTAGGCCAGGTACTGACTGTAGGTATCCCACTTGGAAACCCCCAGTTGGCGCTGGGTGCCGGCGGCGTACCAGCCGACGAACATCACCGCGTCATCGAAGTTGTCCCGCGAACCGCCATTGCCGGTGGCGCTCTTGTACTCGCCCCACACCGGATCCTGCGCCTGGGCATAGCCATAGGCCGAGCTGACCCGACCCCAGGGAATCACCCACAGCAAATAGTCGCGAGGGGGCAGGGCGTCCTCCACGAAGCTGCTTTCCTGCTTGATGATCGCCATCGCCACATGGGGTGGCAGGCCCCAGGCTTGCTCCATCTTCAGTGTGTCTTCATACCAGTCGGGGTACTGGCGGTAGATGCTGCAGATGTTGCCCTGATCCCGCGGCGGCGTGGTCGAACAGCCGGCCAGCAGGGCCAGGGCCATGAGTACTGCGAAAAACCGTCCGTGCAAAAATCACTCAATTGGCGACGGGCCAATCCTTGTTGGTTGAAAGGTGTCGGATTCACCATCCTGTTTGGGTTCAGGCGCGATGATTGCCTGGCCCCTTGGCAAGTCTGGCAATGGCCAATCATAACCGCCTGATAGACGCTATGATGACTCCCTCTGCATACACGTGCATTTACAGCCCCAGTCAATGAGACCTCAATGTCCACTCCATTGAACCCTCCCTGCCAAGGTCGGCGGCAGCTCTTGCGGCTGGCGGCGTGTGCGCCGGTGCTGGCTTTGCTGGGTCCACTGGCAGGCTGCTCGCGCAAGCCGCAGATGGACGCCACCTTCCTGCAGATCTGGAAAAGCCACGCCGAGCTGAGTCGAGATGAGTGGTCGACGCGCATGGCGGCCATGGCTGAACTGGGCTGTGATGAGCTGGTGCTGCAATGGGTCGGGCTGCTGGGTGGGGGCGAGCCGGACTGGATGCTGCCGGATCCGGTGATGCAGACCTTAATGGACACCGCCGGCGAGCACGGGATGAAAGTGCGCATCGGCCTGCCCTATGACAATGGCTGGTGGCAGGCGCTGTCGGCCACCGACGAACCCACCCAGGCCGCATTCTTCAGCGGGTCTTTGCAGGGGGCGAGCCGCTACATGCGCGAGGCGCCGTGGTCCACGCATGGGCAGTTTGCCGGCTGGTACATCCCGTACGAAATCGAGCAGTACCACTGGAGCGAACCCGCCCGACAGGAGCGCCTGGGCAAATGGCTGACGGCCTTGTCGGGGGTGTCGCAGAACGCCGGTCATGGTGTCCCGGGCATTTCCACCTACTACAGCACCCTGCAGACCGACGGCAGCCTGGTGCAACTGTGGCAATCGCTACTGGCCCGCACCCAACTGCGGCCCATGGTGCAGGACGGCGTGGGGGTGGCGGGCTGGAATAACCTCAAGGCGATCGAGCCGCTGCTGCAGTACCTGCGCCAGCGCGGGGTGAAGTTCGAGGTGATTGTTGAATTGTTCGAGCAACTGCCGTCAGCGCGTAACGACGGCACGGACTTCAAGGCAGTCTCCGCAGACTACCCGCGGGTCCAGCGTCAGTTGGAATGGGCCCAGACCACAGGCGCGGATCGCATCATCGCGTTTGCCGTCGACCCCTGGGCGACCGGCACCGACCCCCAGGCGCAACGCTTGCGCCAGCAGTGGCTCAAGGCGCGCTCCTGAGGTTGGCGCTGCGGGGGGCTCAGAGTGAGCGCCCGATGATCTCGCGCATGATTTCACTGGTACCACCGAAGATCCGCAGTGCCCGTGCATCAGCCCAGGCGCGGCCAATGCCGTACTCGGCGCTGTAGCCATAGCCGCCATACAACTGCAGCAACTCATCGAGAATCTGCCCCTGTATCTCAGTGGCATTGAGCTTGGCCATGGCCGCGATCACTGGGTCCAGGTTGCCCTCCATCAACTGCAGCGCGCAGTCGTCGAGGAATACCCGGAGCATGGTCAGGCGTGCCTTGGCATTGGCCAGGACAAAACGGTTGTTCTGGTAGTCGATGACGCGCTTGCCGAACACCTTGCGACCCCGGGTGTATGCCTTGGCTTGTTCGAGCATGCCTTCGGTGGACGCTGCGGCCCGCAGGGCGATGGCCAGGCGTTCACGGGACAGTTCGTGACTCATGTATTCAAAACCGGCATTCAGTTCGCCGAGCAGGCAATCGGCCGGCACTCGCACTTCATCGAAGAACAGCTCGCAGGTGTCCTGGGCATGCTGGCCGATCTTGCGCATGGCCGGGCCCTTGCTGAAGCCGGGCAAGCCTTCCTCGACACAGAACAACGACAGGCCGCGAGCGCCCAGATCGGGGTCGGTGCAGGCCAGTACGATCACCAGGCCGGCGTTGACTCCGTTGGTGATGAAGGTCTTCTGCCCGCTGAGCACGAAGTCCTCGCCATCGCGTACCGCACGGGTGCGGATCGCCTTGACGTCGCTGCCGGCACCGGGCTCGGTCATGGCAATCGCGCCGATGACTTCGCCGCTGGCCATCACCGGCAGCCAGCGGTCTTTCTGCGCCTGGGTGCCGAGGTTCCAGAGATAGGGCGAAACCATGTCCGAGTGAATCGAGAAGCCGATGCCCAGGCAATTGGCCCGCGCCAGTTCCTCGATGACCACCACGGCGTGGCCGAAGTCACCGTCGGCGCCATAGGGGGCCGGCAGCGCGGAATTGAGCAGGCCTTGCTCGCCGGCCTCACGCCACAGTTCACGCGGGGTCACCCCGGCGGTTTCCCATTGGTCGTAGCGCGGCAGGATGCGCTCGGCGATGAAGCGTTGCACCTGTTCGCGAAACAGCAGGTGGTCTTCGCGGAATATCTTGCGCATGGGGAGGCCTATTTCGCGTAGAGGTCGGTGCTGCTCAGTTGCCCGCGCAGCACGGGCGCCGCGGCGCTGCCGGTGAGGAACAGGCTGTAGTGATCGCCGGGCTTGAGTGGCGGCAACGCCAGTTTCTCGGCCGTGGCCGTGCCACAGCCGGCGCTCAGTGACGCGCTCACCGGGTTGATGGCTCGCGCGGTGGTGCTGCGGGGCGCGACATCGGCAAACAGTACCGGCCCGCCGTCAGCCACGGCCAGGCTGCCTTTGGGGCAATCGCTCGCCAGGTTGTAGAAACGCAGTTCGGCTTTCAGGGCGTCATCGCTGCCGGCGCTGTCGTCCAGCACCTGCAACGTGCCGTCCTGCGGCACCAGGGTATTAAAGCTGTCCGGCGCCACTTGCAGTTGGCCTGCGGGCTTGCCGTCGAGGGTCACGCTGAAGGTTTCGTTGCCCTTGACGATGGCGTAGCTGCTGGCCAGTTGGCTTGGGCCGATCGCTTGTACGGTGCCGTTGCTGATTTGCACCTTGAGGCTGTCGGCACTCGGGTTGACCACCCGGACAAAGGCCGAGCCCGCCGGAGGACGAGGGGCGTACAGCTGGGCCAGGACGCCTTCGGCCAGGGCCGGGCCGGCCACGCAAGCACCGAGCAGCAGGGTGGCGCGAAGGCAAAGGGTACGCGGATTCATGGTTGCTCCTTGGTGGGTTTCATGCGCGTTGCCCGGTATTGGGACTCCAGGCGCTTGCGGTCGACCTTGTCGGACACATTGGTGGGGAACAGTCCGCAGGCCACCAGCTCCGAGGGCACCATGTAGTGCGGCAGGCGTTCGCCCAGGGCTTGCTTCCAGTTGTGCAACTGCTCCGGCAAGGGGCCGATCACCCCCGGCTCCAGGGTTTCGGGGGAGGAGACGAAGCCGATCATGCGCACCAGGCTGCCATCGGGACGGCGCAGGGCAATGGTGGCGGCCGCGTGGACGCCAGGCAGGCTGGCCAGCGCGGCATCGATTTCACCCAGCTCGATGCGGTAGCCGTTGAGCTTGATCTGGTCGTCGCGCCGGCCATGGAAGTACACCAGGCCCTGCTCGTCGATTTCGCCAATGTCGCCGGTGCGATAGGCGCGCTTGCCGTTGTGCAGGAACAAACTCTTGGCAGTCAGGTCGGGCCGTCCGAGGTAACCGCGCATGACGTGGTCGCCGGCGATACAGATCTCCCCGTCGTCGAGGAACACCTCGGCATAAGGCTTGGCACGACCGATCGACAGCGGATTGCGCGCGCCGTCGAGGGGGCGCTTGATTTCCACCCAGGTGGTCGAACAGGTCGCTTCGGTCGGGCCATAGGAATTGATGATGCGCGCGTCGGGAAAGCGCGCCCAGAGCTGCTCGGCCATGGCCGGCGACAGCGACTCGGCGCCAAACACGAAGACCCCCAGCTGCGGCAGGTGGGCCTGGTTGAAATCGTCATTGAGGAACTGCTGGCGGACGAAGGCCGGCGTCGACGCCCAGACCTGCACCCCGGTATCGGCCAGGTAACGCACGAAGGCGTCGGGCGCGGCGATGGTCTCCCGCGGGCAGAGCACGCAGGCGCCACCCAGGGCCAGGGCGCCGCACAGGTCGAACAGTGAGAAGTCGAAGCTGAACAGCATCTGGTTCATGAACGCCGGACGCGGTCCCAGTGCCAGGCAGTCGCGGATCCAGCTGGCGAACAGCGCGACGCTGTCGCGGCCGATTTGTACGCCCTTGGGTTCGCCGGTGCTGCCCGAGGTGAACATGATGTAGGCGATGCCCGGCTCCGCCAGCGGCGCGGACACGGCGGCACCGTTGTCGAAACGATTGAGGGTGGCGTTGTAGCACTGGGTGGCAGCGACCCGTTCGGTGATCAGCTTCAGGCGCTCAGGCGGGTTGATGCTGTCGACGGGCACGTAGGTGATGCCCAGGCGCAGGCAGCCGAGCATGGCCACCACAAACTCGATTTCCTTGTGCCCGGTGATGACCAGTGCGTGGCCCGGCAGCACGCCAGCCGCCAGCGCGCGCGCCTGCCAGGCATCGGTGGCCGCCAGCAACCCGGCCCAACTGATCTGGCGCTGGGCGTCGCTCAGCGCGGGCGCCGTGCTGGCCTGATCCTGCTCGGCGAAATCACAGCGATCAAAATCAAAATACATACAGCCCCCTGCGTGTTGAGAAACGGCGTGGGCCGTCAGGCGTTCTGGTGTTCCTCGACAAAGGCCGCCAGAGCGTTGACCGATTTCAGGTGTTCTTCGATTTCGGTGGGTGGCACCTTGCAACCGAAGGCGGCCTGCACGGCCAGCACGATATCCACGGCCGTCAGCGAGTCGACCATGCCGGACTCGATCAGCAGATCTTCCGGCTCAACGGTGGTCTGGATAACGTTGGCGACGATCTCGCTCAGTTTAGTTACGAGTGCTGCATTGGGTGTGCTCACGAGGTCATGCTCCGCTAGTCATTGATCAGAATTGGAAGTACAGGAAGCGCGCTTCCTTGTGCAGGTTCATCAGGCACAGGAACAGCAACGCTGCCAGGATCACCAGCCATTTGAACGTTGGGGCCCAGCGCAAGAATACCGGCCCGGTCGGCTGTGCCTTGGCCAGGGCCGGCGAGAACGTGCCCATGATCTGGTGCGAGTTGGGCAGGAACCAGACCACGCACAGCAGGGCGACGATATGGAAGATATCAAGGTGGCGGCCCATGAACATCCGCCAGGCGTCGCCCCAGGCGATCTGCGCCGGGTAAACCATGTTCGGCAGGCTGTCGAATCCGCGCAAGCCGAGCATGCCCTCGACCAGTCGCAGCGCATCCTCGGTATCGGCGGCGCGGAAGAACGCCTGGGCGATGATCACCACGGCGAAGGTCAAAAGGACGTAGCCGGCTTCCTTGAGGCGGTTGTTCTTGCGTTCGGCAACCGGTGTGCGGCCGACCACGAAGATGCGCCAGGCGTGGTTGATCGACAGGTAGGCGGCGTGCATCAGGCCGAAGATCAGGAACTGCAACCCGGCGCCGTGCCAGATGCCGGCCAGACCCATGGTGAAGGCGGTCGGCAGGACGATCGTGGCGGCAAACCCGCCCAGGCTCGACACGCCCTGGGTGCCCACCGGCAAGTTGCGCTTGGTGCGGTAGCGCGACACCGCCATGGCCACCGGATAGTAGAGGTAGGCCGTCAGGTAGCGGGTCAGGGTCATGTGCCAGCGCGCCCAGAACTCGATGATGCTGCTGGCCTTGTACGGCGAGTTGAAGTTCAGCGGGAAGCGGATGCCGAACATCTTCGCCAGCCCCAGGGCCATGTCCGAGTAGCCGGAAAAGTCGAAGTACAGCTGCAGCGCATAGGCCAGGCCCGTGCCCCAGGCGGCCCAGAACTGCAGCTCGCCCGGTTGGGCGAACCCGGCATCGGCGTAGGGGGCGATCGGATCGGCCAACAGCACTTTCTTGGCCAGGCCGATGACGAACAGCATGCCACCGACACTGAGGTTCTCGGCGTTGAAGCGGTAGGTTTCGCGCTTGGCGAACTGCGGCATCATTTCCTTGTGATGCAGGATCGGCCCGGCGATCAGGTGCGGGAAGAAGGTCACGAACAGCACGTAGCTGAGCAGGCTGCGCTCCTTGACGATGCCGGCGCGGCAATCGAGCAGGAAGCCGATCTGGGTGAAGGTGAAGAACGAGATGCCCAGCGGCAGGATGATGTCGTCCAGGCGACCGCTGCCAAACCCCCAGTCGTGGGCGAAGTTCATCAGGGTGACGAAGTACTTGTAGTGGATCAGCAGGGCGATGTCCGCCGCCACCCCGACCGTGGCCACCGCCAGTTGCAGGCGTGGGCGGTGGGCGGTGCTGAGGATGACCTGGCTGATCGCATAGTTGAAGGCGATCGAGCCGATCAGCAGCATCACGAACTGCGGGTTCCACCAGCCGTAGAACACCAGCGAGGTGATGCACAGCCAGACGGCGGCCAGCCGCGGGCTGATCGAGGCGAACAGGTAGTGGGCCGCCAGGGTGACCGGTAGAAACAGGAAGAGGAAGAGGTAGGAGTTAAAGAGCATGGTCGTCCTGTTGCTTAGGCAATGTGGCCAGCACGGCGCGTTCGTCGGCCGTCAGCGGCAGGGATAGGGCCATCTCGGAAAACTCCCAAATGACCAGCTTGAGGCTGGTAGGCCATTTGTCACGTTTGTTCAGGGCCGCGAGCAACGCGCCGGAGAACTGGCCACCGTCCATGCTCTGGTTCCACACCTGGCGCCCCAGGGTCATCCCCAGGCGTTCGGCAAACTCGCTGCGTCGGCCGTTGGAGCTGCCGGCCAGCAGCACTTCCACGGGGGGTGTTTCATCCAGCAGGCCACCGCTGCGCTGTGGCTCGATACTCACCGGCTGCGCCATGTCGAGGGCGGGGCGCCAGGCCGGGCTGGCCTTTTCCAGGCCGGCCAGGCTGATCAGGTCACCCATGCGCGGTACGGCGGCGCCGGGGGGGGAGACGTTGAAGGCCTGGCTGCCCTTGCTGCCCAGCAGCTCCACGGCCTGGGCCCCGACCACTTCGGCGGCCGCCTGTGCGCCGACCGCCGTCATGTGTACGTCCGTGTGGAAAAAGCGCGGCTCGTTGCCTTGGGCCAGTGCGGGATAAAGGTCGCTGTGGGGCACCCCGGCACGCGCCAGGCGGGCGTGCCAGCCCTGCAGGCGGGCCTGCAATTGCGCACTCTGTTGCAGGCCGCAAAGGCCTTCGGTCTGCACCCGCGACTTGTCCGGCACCGTCACCACCAGTACTTGCAGGCCGCGTGCGCGCAGGTCGCCGACCCAGTGCTGCATCAGGCGCACCCGGGCTTCATAGGCGTCGTGCACCCCGGGTTGCGCGCGCAGGCCGTCGCGGTAGAACAGCCAGTTCGGGCAGCCCTGGACCACCTGCGCGCCCAGGTCGCCGAAGAAGCGATACCGCACCGCCGAGCTGAGGGTGTCGGCCTCGTCCTGCAGCGGCAGTTTCATCACACGCCCCAGCACCTGGCCGGCCGAACCGTCGACCCAGGCCGAGGGCTTGAGTTGCCCTGGCTCGAGCTTGGCGTGCAGCAGCATCCAGATACCGACCGCCTGCCCGACCACCAACAGGCCGATGATCGCGACGGCGCTCATGCGGTGCGAGACCGGCTTTTGCTCGTTTGCCATCGATCAGCGTCCCAATGCGCCATGCAGGCGTTGGCGCCAGGCGTTGTCGCTCATGATCGAGGCGTTGTCCCACATGCCCGACGCTTGCGGACCGTAGGAATAGCTCGGCTCAAACATCTGCCACACCAGCACCTGGGGCGGGTTTTTCTTGAAGTCGGCTGATTCCAGGTATTCCAGCAGCATGGTCCAGTGACCGATGTTGCCCGGCTTCCAGTTCACCGACACCGGGCGGTCGAGGGCATTGGACAGTTTCTGCGGGAAGCCGAAGTACGGCTGCACCATGCTGTGTCCGGTGACATGCACCGGTGCCGGTGCGGCATCCAGCAGGCCGCCGGTGGTGTCCTGGCGGCGCACGACAAAGGTTTCGCGGCCGGTGGCCTTGCGTTGCTCTTCGGTCAGGAAGCGCTCGGCGAGGTCGCCATAGCGGCGCTCCTTGAACTCACTGCCCAGGGCCATGCCAGTGCCGGGATTGCCCTTGAGGTTCGGCACGTCGTGCTTGATCTGCTCGGCGGTGGCCACGGCGGTGGCGTCGGCGGCCGGCTGGGTCCAGTGCTGGTCGGTGCGGTAGAACACGTCCTTGCCCGAGTTTTTCAGTTGGCTCAGTACGGCGGCGGCGTCGAATGTCGAGATACCGGCCTGCTTGAGCTTGCCGAGAATGGTCTGGTAGCGCTGTTTGACTGGCGGGCTCAGGGCTTTGTCGGCCGGCAGCTTGTCCTGATAGAACAGGGTCTTGTCCGGCAGCAGCAGTACCTGCAATTTCACCCCGCGGGCGGCCAGGGCCTGGCGCGCGTCATTGATCAGCGCGGTGTTGGCGTCGATGGCCTTGCTGTCGACCACGGTCAGGCTGCCCCAGCCGGGAAACAGCCAGCCTTCGCTGCCGCGAATCACCAGCGCGGAGCCTTCGGCGTGCGCGCCGGCCATCGACAGAGCCAGCGTCACGCCGAGCAGGGGGGCGCCCAGACGTTTGAGTGGGTGGGTGACCAGGCGTGCAAGTGACATGGCAAAGGTCCTTATGACGAGGGGGCTCAATAGGAAAAAATCAGGTTCATGAACAGCCCTTTGGCCCGTTCCGTAGCGCCGCCGCCAATCGGGTAGCGGTACTGCATGGACCAGCTCAGGGAGGAGCGTGGAGCGTTGTAGTGGTCTTCGCGGAACCAGTAGCGAACCGCGACGCCGGGGCCGACCCCCATGGACCATGAGGTGGCGTCATTGGTCAGTGACCAGTCCTGGCTGACGTTGCTCAGGTCGATCTGATCGTTCTTACCGAAGTCCAGGCCGGTGGCCTGGTCTTTCTGCCAGATCCAGTCCACGGCGCCGACGATGTGCGGGAACACCACCACGTTGGGCCCCAGCTCGTCGAACCGCAGGCTGCGGCCGACCCGCACCTCACTGCTGGCGAACACTTGCTGGCGCTTGAGCTGGCCATCGGTCTTGGCCAGTTGCCGGGTGCGACTGCCCTGGCTGTCCACGTCGTAGGCGGTGAAGGTCGCGTCGTTGTCTTCCCAGGCATACCCCAGCTGTGCGTAGCCATCCATGGTGAACCAGTTGGATTCATTGGTGCGCAGCTCAGTACCTTTGTAGAACCCGTAGGTGATGTACGAGAGCCAGCCGCCGGCATCGCTGTCCAGTTGATAGCGGGTGAGCATGCCGTTGATCGCGGGATTGTTGGCGGCCGCATTGACTCTGTTCTGCTCCTGAATAGCGTTCTGGATCGCGCATTGGTCGCCGCGCTTGGACGGGTAGACGGTGCCCTCACGGGTTGCCGAACCGAGGAAAAACCGGCGCTCCAGGCCAAAGGTGAAACCGGTGTCGGCCAACATGTAGCGCACCCCCAGCGAACCGATGGTGCTCGGGAAGCCGGAGGTGGTACTTGAACCGTTGGTGCGGTCATTGCTGTCGCGGTTGTCGAGGGTCGTCGCGCCACTGCAGGGGTCGACGAACTGGCTGGATTCGAACTCACTGCCCTCGTCATACAGGGTGTTGGTCAGGCGTCCGTAGACTTCCAGAATGCCGTTCTGGTCATTGAACTGGGTTGGCCGCCAGTACAGCTCGGAGGTGCTGAACACCGAATCACCCGCGGTGCTCAAGCCGGCACCGCTGCTGTTGGTGGTGGGTTGTGCCCCACGGTAGCCGAGCGACACGGTTGCGCCCCACTCACGGTCCAGCCCGGCAATGGCGCCACGGGTGTTATAGCGCTGCTGGTCATCCAGTTCGAGCTGGTTGGCGTCGGCCATGTCGATGGCTTGCTTGAGTTTCTTCACGGCCCCCGGGTTGTCACCCATGGCTGACTGGGCATAGGCCTCGTTGAGGATCACCGTGGGCGGCGCCTTGCCGGTGGCCCGTGCGGCGCTGAAGTCCTGCAGCGCGAGGTTCGGTTGGCGATTGCGCTGGCGCACGTAGCCGCGCTGCATGAACAGGTCGGCGTCGTTTGGCGAGGCGGCGAGGGCGCGGGTCAGGCGCTGCTCGGCCTCGGCGGCCTGGGCCGCGTTGCCCGAGGCCAGTGACGTGGTCAGCAGACGCTGGTAGTCGGGGTTGTCCGGTGCTTGTTCCACGGCCAGGCGCGATTGCTTGATCGCTTCCTGATAGTCCTGCCGGCCATAGGCGGCATAGGCTTCGGTGGCCGGGCCGGCCGGGCCGGTGACCTGGTCGGAGGGCAGCAGTTCGCATTGGGTGCCATAGGGGGTGTCATGGCATGACTGGGCGGGCGCGGGGTAGAGCGTGGTGGTCAGCCTGGCCGCGGGCTTGTTGTCTTCGGCGAGGATGTCCCGGCGCTTGAGGGCGGCTTCGTCGCTGGCGTCCAGTGGCCCGAGCAGTTGTTCGGCGCGGGCCGTATCCCCGGAGGCAAGCGCCCCGTCGATCGCGATCAGGCGCACGTTGCGCCGTTGATCGTCGTCCAGCCAGTCTTGGGCCAAGGCCTCGTCGAAGTCGCCACGGGCCGCCTCTTTCTTGCCCTGGAGCTGGCGCAGGTACGCACGCATCACCAGCATCACGGTGTTTTCGTCGTTCTGCTGCAGGGCCTCAGTGGCCGCCTGCTCGGCGGCGGCGGGCTGTTTATCCTGGAGCAGCGCGGTGACCAGCAACAAGCGCTGGCTGGTGAGGTCCGGTGCGAGGTTCACCGCCTCGCGGGCCAGCCTCGCCGCTTCGGCGGGCTGGTTGGTGATCAGTGCCTGGTAGGCCAGTTGGGTCGGTCGTACGGCCATGCGCCGCTGCAACATGGCGCGGCGGGCCTCGATGTCGCTTTTGTTCGGCGGATTCAGGGCGATCACCTGGTCGGCGGCGCTCACGGCCTCGGGCCATTGCTCCTGGGCTTCCAGCGCGTCGAGCCAAAGCAGGGCCCACGCGCCCTGGCTGGGGTCGGCGCGGAAAGCGTGCTCGCCATCCCGGGCGGCGGCGGGCATGTCGCCGGCGTTGTAGGCGGCATACCCCTTGGTCGCCAGCGGGAAGCCGCGCTGATAGGCCGCCGACGGTCCGCGGCCGGTGGCTGCGGCTGTCTTGGGTTGCAGGTTTTTCACCGTGGCGCGCAGCGCCGGGTCGTCAACGCCGCGTTTGATCGCGGCCTGCGCGGCCTGCCGGGCCTGCGTGATGCGTCCGAGCTTTTGCAGGGTATAGACCTGCAACAGATTCAGGCGCACCACCTCGGGCCGCAGTTTCAGCGCGGCATTGACCTGCTCCAGCGCATCGCGGTAACGGCCGGCCTGATAGCTCTTGTACGCCAGGTCCGCCTGTTGCCAGGCCTCGCCCTCCAGGGGCGCTTCATAGGCGGCAGCCGACACCGGCAGCGGCAGGAGCGTCGAGCTGCAGAGCAAGGCCGCGGTGAGCACAAGTAAACGCGAAGTCGGGATCATGGCGTCTCTGAGGAGCGTTGTTCAGTGGGACTGGCAGCCACTGGCTGGCCCGTATCGTTCTGGAAGGAGATCGCTTCGCTCAGGGTGGCCTGGTCGAGGTAGCCATGTTCGAGCAGGATCTGTCCCAGGGGCTTGTGCTCGGCGGCCTGGGCTTGCAGGGCCTTGGTCAGGGATTCCTGGTCGATCGCCCGCCAGGACATCAACAGATCTCCCAGGCGCAGGCGTTGCTGAATCAGTTGGTCGGCGGACGGGAAGTCATGCATGGTCTTGTCCCAGACCAGTTGCTTGCCGAGAAACAGGTGGCCCAGGTACAGGCGCCAGGCCCGTGCGGCGGCCATCGCATTGATGAAGTTGCCGATGATCATCCGGGGCGCGGACAGCAGCGCGTGTTCCCAGCCATACAGGCGGCCGACAAAGTACCCGCGCTGCAGCACGCGCAGGCTCAGCAGGATGCCGTTGGCCCACATCAACTGCATCAGCCCGCTGTGGGGGCTGAATACCGAGGGGTAGTAGGTCGTCCACCAGCCCATCGAGGTCATCGCCATGAACAGCAGATGCTGGGCGAGCAGGATGTAGGCAACAATCGCGACGAAGGAGGTGACCAGGCCTTTGCGGTCGCGAAACAGCAGGTACTTGGTGGCCAGCGAGCCTTCCCAGCCCACCTGGCTCCAGCCCTGCAGGCCGATACCCAGGGTCCAGCGGGCCTTCTGCCGATAGGCGGTGCGGAAGGTGTCGGGGAAGTATTCGCGTACGCCCAGGGGCATATGGATCGCGACCATGTTCGCTTCGCCCTGGCCGAACCACTTGGCGCGCTTGGCAATGTAGTCGACCGGGAATCTGCCGAAGATCTGTTTCATGCCGCGCCGCGCCAGGCGCGCCCCGATGTCGTAGTCCTCGGTGAGGGTGGCGGTGTTGAACGGCTGGTTGTTGGTCTCTGCCGAGAGCTGGAGCAGGGCCTTGCGCGAGAAACAGGTGCCGACACCGGCCGACGGGACCATTTTCGACATGCTTTCACGCACCACCAGGTCTTTGGTGTGCCACTCGGCGAACTCATCCATGTAGGTGCCGGCCACCAGCTCATACCAGTCCCGTTCCAGGGACGTGACCGGCAACTGGATGAAGTCGATGCGCGGCAGCAGGTAGTTGAAGTAGTGCAACTCCAGGTGGTGCAGCACGTCTTCGCTGTCATGCAGGACGACCCCGGCAAACGGCTCGGGCTGGCGCAGGTCCTGGGCGAAGATCGCCTGGATGATCCAGTTGAGGCAGTCGGCCTTGCAGGTCGGGCCATCATGGGGGACTTCGACGCGGATCAACTGCTTGTAGCGCCGGCGCATACGCTCCACTTCTTCAATGGTGCGTGCGTCGTTGCAGTAGGTGCCGACGAAGATGTAGTAGTTCTTGTACTCCAGGGAGCCGACCATGTTCTCGAGCATCGGCGCGATCACGTCGTACTCGAGCCAGGCCGGGATCATGATCGCCAGCGGCTGCTCGCGCTTGGAGCGCAGTTGTTCGGCCGTCAGCGCCTTGTAGCGGCGCTTGACCATCAGCGAACGGTACAGCTGGCGCGCCCAGTACCAGCCATCGATGAACAGGTCATCGAGGCTGGAGACCATGATCAGCACGCCCACGATGACCGTCACGATCTCCAGGATGTGGTAGTAGTCTGCAAGCAGATACGGCAGGTAGAGCGAGGACATGAGCTGTTCCCGTGGTCGTTACAAGCCTTGTTTCTTTTTGTGGCGACGCGCCAGAACACCCAGTACCAGCAGGCCGAGCAGGGCCGCGGCAAACAGCGGCAGGGCCCACGCCAGGTACTTGCGCCACTGATGGAACGGCGTTTCGCTCAGGTCCATCGACGCGATCAGCCCAGGCTCTGAGGTGTCGACCCAGGTCAGCGGTCCCTCCACACCCAGCACCACGGCATTACCCTGGTTGAACACGAACGGTGCCCCCGGGGTCAACACCTGCTCGCCCAGGGCATACCAGGCCACCCCGTGCTGGCTGTTCGAATCGACCACCGACGCCGCGCTCAATGGCTGCGGACCGGTCAGGTCGAGCAGACGCTTGTCGTCACCGCCGGCACGCAGGCGCTGCAGGTCTTTGACATCGATCAGCGGCTTGGCCCCTTCCAGCGGCACATCCAGAGACAGGAACGGCTTGCTTGGCTTGAACGGCTGGCTGCTGTCGGCCAGGGTCAACTCGGCATTGACCGGCGATATCGACGCGGCGCTGGCCAGGCGAATGATCTGGCGCAGGTTGGCGGCCGGGGTATCCAGGACGGTCTTGGGCACGATCACTTGAGCATTGCCGGCCAGCAGTGGCAGCAGGCCGATGAAGGTGCCGTCGGGCTCGGCTTCGGACGAGCGCAGGTAGCTGCTTGGCAACACGTTGACCGGATACCCCTGGGGGATTTCGGCGCAATTCGGCGAGACCGGCTGGCGCTGGAAACGTACCTGCAGGTTGTTGGTCACCCCCAGGGCATAGCCCGGGACGCGGGCGGTCAGGCGCTCGGGTTTGCCGTCGGCCTTCAGTTGCTTGGCATTGAGCAGGATTCCGTTCCACAGCACCGAGGCCACCGGCTGGGTGATCGAGGCACCGGGTGCAGCGGCCACATCCAGGATCAGTTCGCCCGGCATCCGGCCTTGGACAGCCACCGCGCTCAGCGGGAATACGGCATTCCACTCGCCGCGGGTTACTACATCAAACGCGGTGGTCGAGCCGCCCAGCGTGCCGACGCGCAGTTCACGGTCGCTGCCGTCCCCGGTTTCACCGGCCTGGTGAATGGTTGCCTCGGAGGAGACGAGCACGTTGCGCCAGTGCGAATCAAACACGCCAGCGGCCTTGGCCCCGGCGTCGGCGGCCACGCTGATCACAGCCTGATGGCCGAGGCTGACCAGTTGAATCTGTTGGCTCCCCGGGACCTTCTGGGCGGCGCTGGCATGGCGGCTACGCCATTCTCCCAGGGCCTTGACCGCGTCTTCATCGGTTTGCAATTGGTCGCGCAGAGCATCCAGCGCGGCGTTGATCTGGCCGACCAGCGCGGTGTCGGCGATTGCCAGATCTGCGCGGGTCGCAGGCGCGTCCAGCACCAGCAGGGCACCCAGTTCGGCGGCGTTGGCCAGGGTGTGGCGGTCTTTGCCGGTCAGCGCAGAGAACGGCGCAACGGTGCTCAGGGCGGCGGGAATTCTCAGTTGATCGATAGCGACCACGTCGCCCACGGCCGGGAAAGCCTTGACCTGGGCCTGTTTGGCATTGCGTTCCAGGGCCACGCCCAGGCGCCAGGCGCTGTCGAAGCTCGTTTGCTCCAGTTTGCCGGCGGCGATCAGGATCACCGGTTTGCCGGGCAGCGTGCTCCAGGCATCGGCCAAAGTGTTCAGGCCACGCATCGAATAGCGATACGTCAGCGCGGTGTCGGGCGACAGGGTCAGCACGTTGCTGCTCTGGCGAGTCGGTTCACACAAGCGTTGGCCGCTGGGCGAGCTCCAGTCGATGGTGAAGTCGACAAAGCCGGATTCATGGCGCCGGGCCTCGACGGGCAGCAGCCGGGCCAGGTCCCCCGCACGTTCGGTCACGCTCTGGGCATGCAACGGGCGACCGTCGACCGACAGGCGCAGGGCGGCGGGAGCGTCTTCGCCCTTGATGAAGTTGCCCTGGATGTTGATCGAAGCCGCATCCAGCGCAACGCCTTTGGGCACTGGCAGGAAGAACGACTGATGGTTATCGCTTTCCTGCAGCACCACCGGGTTGGTGATGCCCATGTCGGCCAGCGAAACGCTGCGCTGCACCCAGTCGTCCTGGGCCAGTGTGCGCAACGCATCGCTGCCGGGCGACGCGATGGCGAACAGGGGCGCGGCCAAAGGTGCGACGAGCACGACCTGCTTGAGGAGGGTAAGGCACTGCTGGCGATTCGTAGGAGTATTCATGCGTGGTTATCGGCCGCATCTGAAAAGTGAAAGTTCACGACTGCCCTGGGCATTCACGGCCTCGGGGAGGTGGCGTGAGTGCCGGGCAGGCGAAGTACACGGGCTCAGTGGCGGTGCTCAGCTTGGACACAAGCTGGGATATAGACCTGACAAACGGCCGGCATGAGCTCGAACAATGTCTGACAGTGCAGGAAGGGCAAATGGCCATCGGTTTTCCCTGTGGCAGCTTTGGATCCATCCCCGCATTGGCACCCACACTGTGGAGTGCCTCAACGTCATGTGTCAATATTTTGGTGTATTTTTTATTCTTTTGCGCACCTTTGCTTTGGTGCGCCGTAATTTTGACTATTCAGTTTAGCCGATGGTCGGACGGATTGCCGGAATGGGAGGATCGAACTCGCTGAACTGACGGCCAGTGAGGGCGGAAATGATTCGCGTAGTGGCGTGTCCATCCCCGTACGGATTGACGCTGTGGGCCACCCGTTGATAGTGCCCGGCATCGTCAAGAAAGGTCTGCACGGCGCTGACAATGCGTTCCTTGCGGGTCCCGACCAGCGTCACCGTTCCAGCACTCACCGCTTCCGGGCGCTCGGTGGTGTCGCGCATCACCAGCACCGGTTTGCCGAGGTGCGGGGCCTCTTCCTGGACACCGCCGGAATCGGTGAGGATCAAGTAGGCCCGCCGCATGAACCAGACGAAATCCAGGTAATCCAGCGGCTCGATGAGGTGGATGTTGGGCAAGCCCGAAAGCGTCGACATCACGACGTCGCGCACCTGAGGGTTCAAGTGCACCGGGTAGACGATCTGCACATCCTCGCGCTTGGCCAGCTCCGCCAGGGCCGAGCAAATCTGGATGAAACCATCGCCGAAGTTTTCACGCCGGTGGCCGGTCACCAGCACCAGGCGTTGGCCCGGGTCGACCCAGGCATAACGCGCGGCCAGGCTGGCTGCCATGTCCGGGTTGTGCTCGAGTTTGCGCAGCGTCAGTTCCAGGGCATCGATCACCGTGTTTCCGGTGACATAGATACGGCCCTCGAGGTTTTCCTTGAGCAGGTTGTCGCGCGAGGTCACGGTCGGCGCAAACAGCCATTTGCCCATGACGTCGACCACTCGCCGGTTCATTTCCTCGGGAAACGGCTGGGTCAGGTCGCCGGTGCGCAACCCGGCCTCGACATGCCCGATCGGGATGCGTCGGTGGAACGCGGCCAGGCTGCAGGCGGTTGCCGTCGAGGTGTCGCCGTGCACCAGCACACAATCGGGCTTGACCTCTTCGAGCAGGGCATCGACCCGGGTCATCAAGCGCGCGAACAGGCCATTGAGGGTTTGCCCCGGGAGCATCACGTCCAGGTCGTGGTGGACCTGGATATCAAACAACTGCAACACCTGGTCGAGCATGTGCCGGTGTTGGCCGGTGGTGCAGACGATGCTCTCGATGCCTTCGGTACCGGCCAGGCCATGGACCAACGGGGCCATCTTGATGCCTTCAGGACGGGTACCGAACAACGACAGGACTCTCATGTTTTCTCTATCTCCATACAGGGAATGGCCCCGGCATGTCGTCCCTCGAGGTACGCCATGCCAGGGTCGAAGCAAACGACACCTGTTGCTGCGCTTGACTGCTACTTCCATTGAGCTGCGCAGCGCTTCTAATGTTGGTGGTCGCCGGACGGTTTTTGTTCCGTATCCCGCTTGAAAGGTTTTTTTGAAAGGAGGTGGTGAGTGGGGTAGAGGTCTGCCCGACCCGTGCAGTCGAGTGTATGTCCTGGCAAATATATTTCCAAATGTAACAGGTCTAAGTGCTTAATGCTTTGTGCATGTTTTTGCTCTTCAAGAGTGTTGAAAATCTACGTGGGTACTATTATATGATAATGAAATTATCATCCAGTGATTTCTGCTTTTAATGCATCTAACATCCGCGCCCAATCTTCTTTGCCGTTATTTTAATGTGGGTATCGACGGCTTGAACTTTTTTCTTTGACGCCAACTTTTTGCTGGTTAGTATCCTTGTAAGCGATACCGTTTCAGTGTGCTGGGAACGTTCTATCACCACGGTTTCGCTTACTTCTCGCAGCTTTTCACAAGCGTGCTCGATACGTTTGACGAAAGGATGCAAACCCCGATAGTGGGCATATGACAGGGAGCGTCTACGGTGATCAATCCTCTCCGCAAGCGCTGGTTATTCTGCTTTAAACCCCTGCAGCATGGCGCTGTAGTTCCCCTGTGCGAGTCCAGCTTCCCACGTTCCGGTCAGGTTAAATACCTTGCTCCCAGTGAGCGCTCCGGTGTGGGTTGAGTACTACTTCTGGATTAAAACTTTTACATAACTTTCGCTCATTCGAATGCTCAGCCTCTGTTTAAGAAGCTGCGCCCGCGTTCGAGCCGATTTTGTTATGGGGTTCGACTAGCTGATATAAAAACAGGTGTGCGATGAAGAATATTGTAATTGTCGACAAGGCGACGGGGGCGGCTACCGAACAAGCGTTCGGTAATGTCGCCCTGAACGGAACCAGTATTGTAAAAGTGCCTATTAGCCCGAGTAGCGTCCAGTCGATGCAACAGTCGGGCAAGAACCTGGTCATCACGCTCAAGTCCGGCGGTACGGTCACGGTCCACAACTTCTTTGTGGTCGGCAGCGATGGCGAACCCAACCAGTTGGTACTGGAAGATAACGACGGGACCCTGTTCCTGGGGAGCTACTCTTCGCCCTATTCCGGTTTTACCTTTGGCGAAATCGGCACCCTGGAAGACCTGATGGCCGCCACGGCGGCGGGCAGCACCACGCCTGACTGGCTGGCCTGGGGCTTGAGCCTGCTGGGTGTCGGCGGTGCAGCAGCGATATTCTTTGGTGGTCATGGCGGCAGCGGTGGTGGCGGCAGCGACCCCGACTCGACGCCTCCAGACGCACCCACCGGCCTGGCCTTCAACACCACCGGTACGGTACTCAGTGGCCGTGGCGAGCCGGGTTCGACGGTGACGGTCAAGGACGCCAGTGGCCGCGTCATCGGCACCGGCACCGTGGGCGCAGATGGCAACTTCCAGGTCAACCTGGACACCCCGCAAACCAACGGCGAAACCGTCGAGGTCAGCCTCACTGATGCTTCGGGCAATGTCTCTGCTCCCGGCACCATTACCGCTGGCGACACCACGGCCCCCGCCGCACCGAGCGATCTGGCCGTCAGTGCCGATGGCAGTACCGTCAGCGGCAAGGGTGAACCCAACACCACGGTCACCATCAAGGATGCCAACGGCAATGTGATTGGCACCGGCACCGTCGGCGCCGATGGCACCTTCGTCGTCAGCCTGTCCCCAGCGCAAACCAACGGCGAAACCCTGACGGCCACCTTGACCGACGCGGCGGGCAACGTCTCGGCACCGGCCAGCGTCGACGCCAGCGACACCAGCGCGCCGGCGGCCGCGACTGATCTCGCCGTCAGCACCGACGGCAACACCGTCAGCGGCAAAGGCGAACCCAACACCACCGTGACCATCAAGGATGCCGATGGCAACGTGATCGGCACCGGTACAGTCGGCGCCGATGGCACCTTCGTGGTCACGCTCGACGCCCCGAAAACCAACGGTGAAACCCTCACCACGACGCTGACCGATGCCGCCGGCAACGTGTCTGCGCCAGCGAACGTCAATGCCCACGGCGTCGTCGTCGAAGAGCGGGACGTCACACCACCCGATGCCCCGACCGACCTGGCAGTCAGTCCCGATGGCACCACCGTCACCGGTAAAGGCGAGCCCAACACCAGCGTCACCATCAAGGATGCCGACGGTAATATCATTGGTACCGGAACGGTCGGCACCGATGGCAATTTCGAAGTTGTGCTGACTACGCCGCAAACCAACGGCGAAACCCTGACTGCGGCCCTGACTGATGCCGCCGGCAACGTCTCCGCCCCGGCAACCGTCGATGCAGGCGACAGCACTGCACCGGCGGCACCCACCGACCTGGCAGTCATGGCCGATGGCACCACCGTTACCGGTAAAGGCGAGCCTAATACCAGCGTCACCATCAAGGATGCCGACGGCAACACCATTGGTACCGGAACGGTCGGCACCGATGGCAACTTTGAAATTGTGCTGACTACGCCGCAAACCAACGGCGAAACCCTGACCGCAACACTCACCGATGGTGCAGGCAACATCTCTGCCCCGGCCACTGTCGACGCAGACGACTCCACCCCTCCTGCGCCACCGACCGACCTGGTGGTCAGTGCCGATGGCACCACCGTCACCGGTAGAGGCGAGCCAGAAACCACGGTCACCCTCAAGGATGCCGACGGCAACACCATAGGCACCGGCACCGTTGGCACCGACGGCACCTTCGAAGTCGTGCTGACCACCCCACAAGTCAACGGCGAAACCATCACGGCGACGCTGACCGATGCTGCAGAAAACGTCTCAGGCCCGACCGAAGTAACTGCTCCGGATATCGATGATACGGACGCTGATGCTGATGCTGATGCCGACGCGGATGCCGACGCGGATGCCGATGCCGATGCCGATGCCGATGCGGACGCTGATGCGGATGCCGACGCCGATGCTGATGC
>NZ_CAXAQF010000030.1:0-53962 GCF_963970735.1 Pseudomonas sp. RA_35y_Pfl2_P32 | reverse complement strand
TGCCTGCATACCGGTTCTTGTTGTGCCCTGTCAGTGTTTACTGCACTTCCACCGCCAGGCTGTCACTGATCTTTTTCTGCCAGATGGCAGGACCGGTGATGTGTACCGACTCGCCCTTGCTGTCGACCGCAACGGTCACTGGCATGTCTTTTACGTCGAACTCGTAGATCGCTTCCATGCCCAGTTCGGCAAACGCCACCACGCGGGACTTCTTGATGGCTTGTGCCACCAGGTAAGCCGCGCCGCCGACTGCCATCAGGTAAACGGCTTTGTGGTCCTTGATCGCTTCGATGGCGGTCGGACCGCGCTCGGATTTGCCGATCATGCCCAACAGGCCTGTCTGCTCGAGGATCTGGCGGGTGAATTTGTCCATCCGCGTCGCGGTGGTCGGGCCTGCCGGGCCGACCACTTCTTCGCGCACCGGATCAACCGGGCCGACGTAGTAGATGAAGCGGCCCTTGAGATCGACCGGCAGGGTTTCGCCCTTGTTCAGCATCTCGACCATGCGCTTGTGCGCCGCGTCGCGACCGGTGAGCATCTTGCCGTTGAGCAGCACGGTTTCACCCGGCTTCCAGCTCTGCACTTCTTCCGGGGTCAGGGTGTCGAGGTTGACGCGACGGGCCGATGGGCCAGCTTCCCAGACGATTTCCGGGTAGGCGTCCAGCGGTGGCGCTTCCAGCGAGGCCGGGCCGGAACCGTCGAGCACGAAGTGCGCGTGGCGGGTGGCGGCACAGTTGGGGATCATGCACACCGGCAAGGAGGCGGCGTGAGTCGGGTAGTCCATGATCTTCACGTCGAGCACGGTGGTCAGGCCACCCAGGCCCTGGGCGCCGATGCCCAGTTGGTTGACCTTCTCAAACAGCTCCAGGCGCATTTCTTCGATGCGGTTCTGCGGGCCGCGAGCCTTGAGCTCGTGGATGTCGATGGACTCCATCAACACTTCCTTGGCCATCACAGCGGCTTTTTCGGCGGTGCCGCCGATGCCGATGCCGAGCATGCCCGGTGGGCACCAGCCGGCGCCCATGGTCGGAACGGTCTTGAGTACCCAGTCGACGATCGAGTCGGACGGGTTGAGCATGGCCATCTTCGACTTGTTCTCGGAACCGCCACCCTTGGCTGCCACGTCGACTTCCACGGTGTTACCCGGGACGATCGAGTAGTGGATCACGGCCGGGGTGTTGTCCTTGGTGTTTTTGCGAGCACCGGCCGGGTCGGCGAGGATAGACGCACGCAGGACGTTTTCCGGCAGGTTGTAGGCGCGACGCACGCCCTCGTTGATCATGTCGTCCAGGCCCATGGTCGCGCCATCCCAGCGCACGTCCATGCCCACGCGGACAAACACGGTGACGATGCCGGTGTCCTGGCAGATCGGGCGGTGGCCGGTGGCGCACATGCGCGAGTTGATCAGGATCTGCGCGATCGAATCGCGGGCCGCTGGCGATTCTTCGCGCAGGTAGGCCTCGTGCATCGCCTGGATGAAGTCCACGGGGTGGTAATAAGAAATGAACTGCAGGGCGTCAGCAACGCTCTGAATCAGGTCGTCTTGCTTGATCACGGTCATGAGTCGCGCTCCTCTAAAAGACGGGAACATTTAATAAAGGTGCTTGCAGTGGGGTGCATCGGTCGGCTGCAAACACCTTTCAGGGCACGCCGGGGTTGCTGGCGCGACGCTAAAAAGGCGCGGCAGTATAGCGCGCCTCGCCGCCGGGCACACCCGCCGGCAGTCAAACCAAGGTCGCATAAGACTCAAGGTACGACCCGTGGCCGCCGCGCAAAAATTGGATGGTCATTTTCGAGCAGCAACACTACAGTGATCCAAGGCCTTTAGGGTAGGACACTCTTATCAGCCCCCCTTTGCACGGTGAGTCAACGATTGACCCATAACGCGATCCAGAATCTATTGCTCAAGCGCTTTGTTCTGGCGGCAGGCACCTATGCGCTGGCGTTATTGCTGCTGTGGCTGGCGATCCTCAGCGGGCATTTCCAGGGTTCGGTGCGCAGTGCGCTGATTGCCACGGTACTGGTGACGCTCAGTCAGTCGCTGTTGTTCGCGATCTTCCTCAGCGGGCGCAACCTGCGGTTCTCCGACCCCAGCTTGACCGAAGTCCAGGTGCTGCTGGGCATTGGCTGGCAAACCTGGTTGATCGCCCATCTTGAGGTGGCCCGTGGCGCCTTCCTGATCTTTTATGTACTGATTCTGATGTTCGGCCTGTTCCATCTGACGCGGCGGGCGTTTGTGCGCTGTGCGGCCCTGGTGTTTTTCAGCTTTGCCAGCCTCAACCTGTGGGAAGGCTACCATTTCGAACTGGTCGACCCGACATTGGCGGCATTGCAGGTCTGCGTGCTGTTTATTGTGCTGGTCTGGCTGGCGCTGTATGCCAGCTATGTGCAGGCTTCACGCCTGCGTATGCGCCAGCGCCGGTTTGCCTTGCAAGCGCATCAGGATACGCTGCGCGGGATGATGCGCCAGCTTGAAGACCTGGTGGCCACCGATGAGTTGACCGGCTTGTTCAACCGTCGGCATTTCCTGCGCCTGGCCAGCCGTGAACTGCAAAGCCTGGAGCCCGGGGTGGAGCATGGCCTGGCGCTGATCGACCTGGACCACTTCAAGCGGATCAACGACCTGCACGGCCATGCCGCCGGCGATCAGGTCCTGCAGGCCTTTGCCGGAGTCGCCACGGCCTGTTTGCGTGAGGGCGATGTATTGGCCCGCTATGGCGGTGAGGAGTTTGTATTGTTGTTACCTGATTGCAATCCCGAGCGCCTGACCTCCTGTTGTGAGCGGCTGCGCCTGGCCTTCACCGAAGTGCAGTTGATCGGCCTGAATGTGCCGGACCTGAGCCTGTCCGCGGGCATGACCCTGCTGGCTGTCGGCGATGACCTCGACGACGCCTTGCAACGTGCCGACCAGGCGTTGTACCGGGCCAAGCGCGATGGCCGTAATCGCTGTGCGGCGGCCTGGGAAAACGTCGATGCCTGAAGTGACTGTCGGTGAGCGTCAATGGACGGTAGCGGCGGGCAGCAACCTGCTCGATGCCTTGAACCAGCAAGGTCTGCAAGTACCCTACAGCTGCCGGGCCGGCAGTTGCCACGCGTGCCTGGTGCAGTGCCTGCGTGGTGAGGTCGGCGACCGGCGCCCGGATGCCCTGAGTGCCGCGCAGCGCCAGCAGGGCTGGCGGCTGGCCTGTCAGTGCGAGGTGCTGGATGACCTGCAGGTGGCGGTGTTCGATCCGCTGCGTGACGGCGCTCCCGCCGTGGTCGAGGCGCTGGACTGGTTGAGCCCCAGCGTCCTGCGCCTGCGTTTGTTGGCCGAGCGCCCGTTGCGCTACCAGGCTGGTCAGCACCTGGTGCTGTGGGCCGGTCACGTAGCGCGCCCGTACTCCCTGGCCAGCCTGCCGCAGGAGGACCGCTTCCTCGAGTTTCACCTTGACTGCCGCCTGCCCGGGGCCTTCAGCGATGCCGCCCGGGCGCTGAAGATCGGTGACTCGATCCGCCTCGGTGAATTGCGCGGCGGCGCCTTGCACTACGACCCTGACTGGCAGACCCGGCCACTGTGGCTGCTGGCCGCCGGTACGGGACTGGCGCCGCTGTTCGGGGTGCTGCGTGAAGCGCTGCGCCAGGATCACCAAGGGCCTATCCGGGTGATTCACCTTGCCCATGATGGGGCAGAGCATTACCTGGCCAAACCCCTGGCGGCGCTGGCAGCCAACCGCGCCAACCTGAGCGTCGAGCTGTGGACGGCGGCCGAGCTGTCAGCGGCTTTGGCGCAATTGCGCCTTGTTTCCCGGCAAACCCTGGCCTTACTCTGCGGGGGCCCTGAGCGGGTCGACGCCTTTGCCCGGCGCTTGTACCTGGCGGGGCTGCCGCGTAACCAACTGCTGGCCGATGTGTTCCTGCCGCGCGGTTGAGCTGACTTTCTTTTCATGAGATTGACCATGACCGATGCCATTTTGCTGGAACGCGAAGGCGGGCTGCTGACCCTGCGCCTGAATCGCCCGGACAAGAAAAACGCCCTGACCCGCGCCATGTACAGCCAATTGGGCGCAGCCCTGCAGCAGGCCGATGCCGACCCTGGGATCAAGGCGGTCCTGATTACCGGCAGCCACCAGTGCTTTACCGCCGGCAACGATATCGCCGACTTCCTCCAGGAGCCGCCGAGCGATCTCGACAGCCCGGTGTTCCAGTTCATGCGCAGCCTGCTGGAGTGCCGCAAGCCGGTGGTCGCCGCCGTTGCCGGGGCCGCGGTAGGCATCGGCACCACGCTGCTGCTGCATTGCGACCTGGTGTACATCAGTGCCGATGCCAAGTTGCGCATGCCCTTTGTCAACCTGGGGCTGTGCCCTGAGTTCGGCTCCAGCCTGATCCTGCCGCGCTTGCTCGGCCAGGCCAAGGCGGCCGAGCTGTTGCTGCTGGGCGAAGCCTTTACGGGCGAGCAGGCCGCCGCCTGGGGCATTGCCACCCAGGCGTTGCCAAGCGCTGAGGCGACCTTTGCCAAGGCACGGGAGATGGCGCTGCGCTTCGATCAACTGCCGCCGGAGGCCGTGCGCATCAGCAAACAACTGATGAAAGCCCCGGACCGCGAATTGCTGCGCAGGGTGGTCGAGGAGGAGGGCAAGTTGTTCGTCCAACGCCTGCGTTCGCCGGAGGCGTTGGCGGCGTTGTCGGGGTTTCTCAAACGGTCATGAATCGGCGGTGATCGCGCGGCCCCATCGCGATCACGGGATCGGAAAGCAAAAAGCCCCGCCATTCACATGGCGGGGCTTTGGTTTTTCAGCGCTCGGTCAATCAGACCATCTTGTCGCCAACGTGCAGGATTTTCATGCCGTTGGTGCCGCCGATGGTGTGGTAGCTGTCGCCCTTGGTCAGGATGACCCAGTCGCCTTTCTCGACCACGCCGCGCGCCAGCAACTCGTCGATGGCCGCCTGGCTGACTTGCTCAGGTGGCAGGGACGCCGGGTCGAACGGGACGGTGTAGACGCCACGGAACATTGCCGCGCGGGCCTGGGTTTCGCGGTGCGGGGAGAACGCGTAGATCGGCACCGAGGAGCGGATACGCGACATGATCAACGGCGTGTAGCCACTTTCGGTGAGGGCGATGATCGCCTTGACGCCCGGGAAGTGGTTGGCGGTGTACATGGCGGCCAGGGCGATGCTCTGGTCGCAGCTTTCGAAGACCTTGCCGATACGGTGGCTGGAGGTCTTGCTGGTCGGGTGCTTTTCCGCGCCGACGCAGATACGCGCCATCGCCTGCACAGCTTCCAGGGGGTACAGGCCGGCGGCGCTTTCGGCCGAGAGCATCACGGCGTCGGTGTAGTCGAGCACGGCGTTGGCTACGTCGGACACTTCGGCACGGGTCGGCATCGGGTTCTGGATCATCGACTCCATCATCTGGGTCGCGACGATCACCGCTTTGTTGTGGCGGCGTGCGTGCAGGATGATCTTCTTCTGGATACCTACCAGCTCGGCGTCGCCGATTTCCACGCCGAGGTCGCCACGGGCAACCATCACGGCGTCGGAAGCCTTGATCAGACCGTCGAGGGTTTCGTCATCGGCCACGGCTTCGGCGCGTTCGATCTTGGCCACCAGCCAGGCGGTGCCGCCGGCTTCGTCGCGCAATTGACGGGCGTATTCCATGTCGGCCGCGTCACGCGGGAAGGACACGGCAAGGTAGTCGACTTGCATTTCGGCGGCGAGCTTGATGTCAGCCTTGTCTTTTTCAGTCAGGGCCGGCGCGGTCAGACCGCCACCACGACGGTTGATGCCCTTGTGGTCCGACAGCGGACCGCCGATGGTCACGGTGCAATGCAGTTCGGTGGCGCTGGCGGTATCAACACGCATGACCACGCGGCCGTCGTCGAGCAGCAACTCGTCGCCGACGCCGCAGTCCTTGACCAGGTCCGGGTAGTCGATGCCGACCACTTGCTGGTTGCCTTCGGTCAGCGGATGGCTGGTGGAGAAGGTGAATTGATCACCGATCTTGAGCTCGATCTTCTTGTTGGCGAACTTGGCGATACGGATTTTCGGGCCTTGCAGGTCGCCCAGCAGAGCGACGAAGCGCCCGTGCTTGGCCGCGAGGTCACGGACCAGCTTGGCGCGAGCCTTGTGCTCGTCGGGGGTGCCGTGGGAGAAGTTCAGGCGGGCGACGTCCAGGCCAGCGAGAATCAGCTGTTCGAGAACTTCCGGCGAGTTACTGGCCGGGCCAAGGGTAGCGACGATTTTGGTACGACGGACGGACATGCAAAGACTCCTGAGTTCAAGCGCTGAGTGAGGCTACTATGCTGGGAAGTTGTAGTCATTGTTCGTTTGCACTACTTATTGGATTCTTTATTGAACACGCCGCACTGAAGATTTTTGCCGCCGGGTCGATACAAAGCCCAAGACAGGAGAACCCTCATGCGATTCGTGCTTTTAGCTGCCTTGGCCCTGAGTGTCGTGGGCTGTACCCGTTGGTCGATGGACCATCACCTGAACACCGCCTACCGTGCCTACGACGCCGGTAACTGCGAGCGGGTAATGCTCGAACTGTCCCAGGTCGATCGCAACAGTCGGGCGCGACGCTACATCCAGCCAGAAGTGTCGATGTTGCGCGGCCAGTGCCTGGAGCGGCAGAAACTCTACGTCGATGCCGCCCAGACCTACCAGTTCATCATGGCCCAGTACCCGAACAACGAGTACGCCTACCGTGCCCGTGCGCGCCTGGAAACCTTGCAGTCGCTGGGCTGGTACCCGCCGCGCAGCGCCAGAAGCTTGCCGGCATCTTTATAATGTCGAGGCTCATTTAGCCACTGGCTGTGTTTCAGCCTTGAGCTAACCTCCTACTGAGACGTTTCAGCGGGTCGACCCTGAACGTCGTTGGTACCTGAGAGCGGCAGAGGTAGCGCGAGCGCAAGACAAGGACGTTCGCACCGCAATAGGGGACAGCGAGCCCGCACTGCAGGCTCGTTGCGAAGCAGTAGTGCGACCCTGCTCAAGGGCCATGGCAAAGCGATACTCAGCATGTTCACAGAACGCCGGATCGAGCGGCACCAGTTGCCGTATTTTCTCAAAGTCTTCAACCGTATCACCGACAAACCCATTGGCTACATCGGCAATGTCTCGGAGGACGGGCTGATGCTGATCAGCCATTTGCCAATGATGCTGGGGGCAGTCTTTGAGTTGCGTTTGAAGATCCCCGACAGCAATGGCCTCTGCCAGGTGATCGACCTTCGAGCCTGTTGCCTGTGGTGCCATGAAGACGCCACGCCCCATCATTACGATGCCGGATTTTCCCTGCACAACGCCCCGCCTGAGTACGGCAAACTGGTCAGCGCACTGCAGCGCTATTTCAGTTTTTATCCGGTGTCGGCGTCTGCCTAGTCCCAGGCAATGAAAGAACTAAAGTACCCCGGCTTTCTTCCAACTCAGGTAACGGGTGACCAGTTCGGTGCCCAGTTCGCCGGGGCGGGTGTCCAGCACTGGTATGCCATGGGCGCTCAAGCGTTCATGCTGGTCGGCCCGGGCATTCAGGTAGTCCACCGTGCCGCAGTAGGCCAGGGCTTCGGGCAGGGTCTGCACCGGGACCTGGCGTAGCCGGTCGAGGACTTCCTCGCGCAGACTGGCCACCAGTACCCGGTGCTGTCGGCCCAGGCGCTGGACCGCCCCCAGCAGGGCTTCGTCGGCTTCGTCGCGCAGGTTGGTCACCAGCACGACCAGCGCCCGGCGCTGCTGGCGGGCCAGCAGTTGGCTGGCCGCTGCCTGGTAGTCTGCGGGGCGTTGGCTGCTGTCCAGGTCGTAGAGGTTGTTGAGCAGCACGTTCAACTGACCGCTGCCTTTACCTGGGGGCAGGTAGCGGGCTTGCTCGGTGGCGAAGGTCATCAGGCCAACCGCATCGCCCTGGCGCAGGGCGATGTAACTGAGCAGCAGGCACGCATTGAGGGCGTGATCAAAGTGTGAGAGTTCACCGTCCTGGCTGCGCATCGAACGACCGCAGTCGAGCATGAAGAGGATCTGCTGGTCGCGTTCGTCCTGGTACTCCCGGGCAATCGGTGTGCGTTGCCGGGCCGTGGCTTTCCAGTCGATCTGGCGCAGGCTGTCGCCTTCGCGAAACTCGCGCAGTTGATGAAACTCCAGTCCCAGCCCGCGCCGCTGGCGCTGGCGTACGCCCAGTTGGCTGAGCCAATTGTCGACCGCCAGCAACTGTGCGCCATGCAGGTGGGCGAAATCCGGGTAGACCCGGGTGCTGTCGTGCAGTGCCAGATAACGCCGGGCCGACCAAAGCCCCAAGGGCCCCGGCAGGTTGATTTCGCAGCGTTCGAAATTGAAGTGCCCGCGGCGCAGGGGACGCAACCGGTACTTGAGCGAGTGAGTCTGGCCAGGGTGCAGTTCGACCGTCTGCGGCAACCCCTCGAAACCCAGCCCATCAGGAACGTGATCGAACAGCTGCACCCTCAGGGGCAGCGCGTAATCATGGTCCAGGCTGATCTGCACCTCGCTCCAGCGCCCCAGTGCCAGGCTGCCGGGCAGTTGGCGTTGCGCCCGGGGGGAGGGCCGACGGATCAGGCGCGCAGCATCGAGCACGGCCAGCAGTAGCAAGGCCAGGAGCAAGCCCCAATTGATCGCCTGCAGACTCGGTGCCACGTAGACGCCCAGGGCCCGACATGCCCCCAGCAGGATGCTTAGCCCCAACAGCGTGGCGAGCCAGCTCAGCAGCAGGCGGCTCGGCTTCATGACCGGGGTTTCCCGGGGGCGATCATCGTCATGGCGCTGTTCACACCCTGGGCGCCGGAACCTGGTCAAGCAATAGCTTGAGCACCTGGTCGACGTCCAGCCCTTCGATGTCCAGCTCCGGCGCAATGCGCACGCGGTGGCGCAGCACCGCCAGCGCGCAGTCCTTGATGTCATCCGGGATGACGAACTCGCCGCCGCGCAGCAGTGCCCGCGCCCGCGCCACCCGCACCAGCGCGATGGAGGCACGTGGGCCTGCGCCGAGAATCAGTCCCGGCCAACTGCGGGTGGTGCGGGCCAGGCGCACGGCATAGTCCAGGACCTGCTCGTCCAGTGGCAGGTCGCTGGCGATCCGTTGCAGGGCGAGGATGTCCTTGGCTTGCAGCAGGGTGCGCAGCGGTTGCACGTCGAGCATGTCGGCGCGGGTCGAACGAGTGACCTGGCGCACCATGTCCAGCTCCTGCTCGGCCTCGGGGTAGTCCATGCGCACCTTGAGCATGAACCGGTCGAGCTCGGCTTCCGGCAGGGGGTAGGTGCCTTCCTGTTCGATGGGGTTTTGCGTGGCCAGGACCATAAACGGCTGGGCGATCGGCAAGGCGCGACCCTCCAGGGTCACTTGGCGTTCCTGCATGGCTTCGAGCAGGGCGGCCTGGGTCTTGGCCGGGGCGCGGTTGATCTCGTCGGCCAGCAACAGATGGGTGAACAGCGGGCCCTTGCGCAACTTGAACTGCTCGGTCTGCAGGTCGTACACGGCATGCCCGGTGACATCGCTGGGCATCAGGTCGGGGGTGAATTGAATTCGCGCGAAGTCACCGCCAAAGCAGCGGGCCAGGGCGCGCACCAGCAAGGTCTTGCCCAGGCCCGGTACGCCTTCGAGCAGCACATGCCCGCCGGCAATCAAGGCGCTCAACACATCGTCGATCACGCTTTGCTGGCCGATCACGGCTTTATTCAACTCGCCACGCAGGGCTTGTGCCAGTTGGCTGGCGCGTTGCCGTTGTTGCGCTGCGCGGGTCTGGCTGGGCGGTTCGAAGGCTTCACTCATAAGGCATTCCTGAGGAGTTGCAGGTGGGCGACCTGGCGGCTGAATTCGCTGCTGGACAGCCGGCGTTTAGCCAAGGGGCCGAGCAATTGGCCGACGGTGTCGGCCGGTTGGCCGCTCAAACGTGCGATGACCTGCCATTGTTCGGCCGTTTCCAGTTGTTCCAGGCCCGGGTGGCGCTGTCGGGCGCGGCGTTGTACATCGTGTTGCAGGCCTTGCAGGAGGCTGTGTTGCCCAGCGTGGCGCAGCAGAAAGTCGGCACTGGCGCCCACGTGCTCCAGCAACTGGCGGCGAGCCTTGGTTGTGGGGGCCTTTAATGGGCCCTGGCGCCAGCCGACGTGCCAGCACCAGAGGCCGAGCAACGCAGCGAGGGCCACCAGCGCCTGGGGGAAATACCGCAGCAGCAGGGTCAGCAGGTGCTCGCGGTCAATGTCGAACAGCAGGGTGACCTCGGTGTCGGCGGTCAGGTACCAGAGCAGCCAGGCATTGTCATAGTGGCCGATGTTGGGGTTTTTCCACAGTTCGGCATCGGTGATCACGGTGATCAGGCCTTCGCCGTAGGGCCGTTGCATCATGTGCGTGGCCAGGGCGCTGTTGGCCCAGGCCTGGGCCAGGTTGTACGGGTCTTCGAGATGGAACTGCGGATCGAAGCTGGCATAGGCAGGCGCCTGTTCGTCCTCCAGGTAAAGCTTGGTCAGGGTTGGATAGGGATCTGTTGCCGCCTCGGGGGGGGGGGCCTTGAGGTCCTTGCTCATGGATTGCTGCACCTGGACCCGGTCCAGCAGCAGGTCGGCGCTTTTGCCCGCCTTGGCATCCCACAGGGCTTCGGCAACCAGCAGCAGGCGGCCTCCGGCGTGGGCCCAGGCAAGCACGTGCTCGACTTGCGCCGGGGTCATGTCGACACGCTCCCCCAGGAGCAACAGGCTATGTTGCCGGGAGGGCAGCGGGGGCAATGTTTCGAGGCTGTTGGCGTGGGTGACGCTCAGCCCTTGCCGGCGCAAAAAGTGCTCGGCGGCCAGGTACGGGTTGGCCTGGGCTTCGGGGGAAGGGCCGTGGTCGATGGTTTCTGTATAGGGTGTGGCCTGCAGGTACAGGTAGACCGCGACTGCCGCGAGCAGCCCGGCCAGCAGTGCGCCGAGGGCCATCTGGCGCCGGTTCATTGCCCAACTCCGCGGTCGAACAGCGCGCGCCAGCCGGCGCAGAGTTGTGCTTGCAGGGCAGGCGGCGGGACGCGGTGACCGTAGGCGATGTTCTGCCAATGCTTGGTGAGGATGCTGCTGAAGGCGTGCAGTTGCGGCTGCTGCAGGCGCTGGATATGGCCCAGCACCTGGCCTTCGGTGTCGGCGCTGGTCAATGGCAGCGCGTAGTCGTGGAGCAAGCGCACCAACAGCGCCCGGTACAGCAAGCCTAGGGCCTCACGGGGCCGGCTGGCCCAGAGCCGCTCGACCTCGGCGGCCACGTCGTCCGGCAGCGACTCACGGCCCAGGTCGAGGCCGAACATCTGCGCTGGCAGCGGGCGCTGGGCGCTGCGCGGCAGTGCCGGGCGACGGCTGACGAAGGTCTGCAGCCACTCGCGGTAGTGCCAGGCCAGCAACGCCAGCAGGCCAATGACCGTCGTCCACAACAGGACCTCGATGATGGACGCCAGGCCGGCCAAGTGCGGGCTGTCGAGCAGCTCGAACAGCGCCTTGAGCCAGCCGGGTGCTTGGCCCGCCTGGGGTTGTTCGGGTTCGGCATCACCCAGGCGATAGCGGGTCAGGGTCTGGGTGTTCTTGAACGGCGGGGCATCGAGGATGGCATGGATGGCGGTGCTGGAGGCCTGGCTGTTCAGGGGTTGCTGGAGCAGGCGCGGGCTGGCGGGGGCAGCGCTCGATTCGGCGGCCAGCACCGGTTGTGCGGCAGGCAATCCCAGCAGCCCGAGCAGCAGCAGGCTGGCGACGACTGTGCTCAGGCGTTGGCGCAGGCGCCGGAACACCAGCTCGATGTCCCAGGCTTCCAGGGTGGTGCGCCGGTTCAGGTACAGGCTGAAACCGCAGGCCACATACACCGGTTCCCAGACGATCAGGATCAGCACGTACAGCGCGTTGGTCAGGTGCTCAAGCCACAGCCAATCCTGTGCGCTGCTGGCGATCAACGTTTGCCAATCCCAATCCAGTTCGATCTGTCCCGGCAGGAACAGGTAGAACAGGCTCATGGAACCGATCCACAGCACGCTTTCCAGCAGCACCCCGATGAGCGTCAGCCAGCGCGCCGCCCCGGCGTCGCGTTGTTGCAACACCGCCAGGCGCTGCTGGCGAGCCACGCCGCCCAGCCCCTCCAGTTGCACCACCGGCAAGGTGAAGCTGCGGCTCAGGCTCAGGCGCCGCCAGGTCAGGCTGGCGAGCAACTGCGGCTTGAGCAGGCGCGGCCATTGGCGCAAGGCCTGCTGCACGGTGGGCGCCTGGCCAAACAGCGCGTTGGAAAGGATGTACAGCGTCAGGCGCTCGAACGCCGGTTTCAGCCACCAGAACAGCCCCAGGGCAAGTGCCGGGGAGTCCCACAGCAGCACGCTGAGCAGGGCAAACACTGGCAGGGTGACCAGCGCCCAACTGCTCATCAGCACCCGGCGATGGCGCTGGCTCAGCAGGATCCCCAGGTCCATGGCTTCCCAGGTGGTGCGCGGACGAATCACCACGCTGGCGTCATTCAGGCGCATGGCGACTCCGTCCCGCACCGATCAGGTAGAGCCCCACCAACAGCCACAGGGCTGCACCGACCAGGTATTTGCTCAGCGGCGCAGGCCCGGTGCGTGCAGACCAATAGGCCTCGATGAACGCCGCTATCAGCAAGAACAGCATGACCCCGCAGATCATCAGTACGCTTTTGCGCGCGGCCAGGCGCAGTGCCTCGCCCCGGGGTAACCGCCCGGGGGCGATCAGCGCCCAGCCCAGTTGCAGGCCAGCGGCGCCGGCCAGGGCGATGGCGCTGAGCTCGAACGCGCCGTGGCCGACAACGAACGACCAGAAGTTTTCGCCGTAGCCGATGCGCGTCAGGTGGCCGGCGATAGCCCCGATCAGCAGCCCGTTGAACATCAGGAAAAACACACTGCCCAGGCCAAACAACAGGCCGCTGGCGAAGGTCTGAAAGGCAATGCCGATGTTGTGCATGATGTAGTAGCCGAACATCACCCAGTCATCGCTGGCGGCGCGCTCGGTGTCGCGGCCCAGGTGCCCGGCGGCCGGGTCGTACATGCCTTGCATCTGCGCGACCTGCTCGACCGGCATGATGCTGTAGACCAGGTCGGGGAACAGGTAGACCAACAGGCCGGTGCCCAGCAGCGAGCCGAAAAACAGCAGGCTGGCCGCCAGCACGAACGGCCATTGCTCACGCACCAGGCGCGGAAAGCCGGCCAGGACAAAGGCCAGCAACTGGGCGCCGAGGTGGCTGCGATGCCGGTACAACTGCTGGTGCCCGCGCAGAACCAGGTGCTGCAAGGGATCGACCAGGTAACTGCTGTAGCCGCGTTCCTGCGCCAATGCCAGGTGTTGGCACAGGCGCCGATAGTCCCGGGGGAATGCGCGGGCCTCCTGGGCGCTGGCCTTGCCGCGTTCCAGCAGGTCGAGGCTGCGGGCAAACTGTTGCCAGTGGGCTTGATGGCGGCTTTCGAACTGGCTCTGTTTCATGTCGGCCCCATCAAGCCACGGGCGATGCCATTGAGCTCGGCGGCTGCGTGTGCGGGTGCGACCTGCAGCGGCTCGGCGAGCAGCGCCGCCAGTTCAGTGACCCGTGCGCTGGAGAGCTGCGCCTGGCGCTCAGCGAAACCCAGCACCGCGCGTTGCTCATCCAGGCTCAAGGCAAAAGGCGCACGCAAGGGCTGGGCGGCTGGCAGTTGCGGGCGGTGTACCGGCTGTTGGCAATAGATCACCAGGGTACCGGCGGCCATGTCCCCCAGGCGCTTGAAGGTCGGGTGTTGCAGGCAACTGATGGCGCCCAGGGCGTAGCCCAGGGGCAGCATGTCGACGAATCGCAGTAGGTTGCGGATCAGCGAGGCCGACCAGCCGACCGGGGTGCCGTCATCCTGCACCACCCGCAATCCCATCAGTTGTTTGCCGGGCGAGCGGCCTTGGTTGAGGACTTCGAACAGCACCATGTACCACCAACTGATAACAAACAGCAGCACCGAGCCCAGCCCCATGCCCAGCTTGCCGAGAAAGGCGAGGCCGAGGAACAGCAGGCCCAGGACCATCGCGCGCACCCCAAGGTCGATGGCAAATGCCAGGGCGCGGGATGGCAACCCGGCCGGGCGCAGCGGCAGGTCGATGCCTTCGGGCGTTTCGACCTGGTGCCGCGTATCCAGTGGCGGGGGCAGCGGTGCTTTCCTTGGCAGTGCTGAGGTCGGGATCATGGGCAGCCTGGTGATGGAGCCAGTTCGGGACGTTACCTGGGCTCGATGCTAGCAGCCTTCGCCAGTGCAAACGACCTGTCTATGGCAGACCTGGACGTGGCCACGCAATGTTCTATCGCAAGATAGCTGGCCGGCGTTGCACCTGAGCGCCTAGACTTCGTCGGTCTCAAGTTCAGGAATAGCCCGTGACCTCCATCTTCTGGTACGACTACGAAACCACCGGGATCACCCCGCGTTGCGACCGCCCGCTGCAAGTGGCCGGGATCCGCACCGACTTCGAACTCAACGAGATCGATGCGCCGGTCAACCTCTACTGTCAGCCCAGCGACGACATCCTGCCGCACCCGGCCGCCTGCGCGATCACCGGGATCACCCCGAGCCGCCTGGCCGAGCAGGGCTTGAGCGAGGCGGATTTCATGACTCGGGTACACGCCCAACTGGCGGCCCCGGGGACCTGTGGCGCGGGTTACAACACCTTGCGTTTCGACGATGAAATGACGCGCTACAGCTTGTATCGCAACTTTTTCGACCCCTATGCCCGCGAGTGGCAGGGCGGTAACAGCCGCTGGGACTTGATCGACGTGGTGCGCGCGGCCTATGCGTTACGCCCGGACGGTATCGTCTGGCCGCAGGAGGAGGGGCGTGTCACGCTCAAGCTCGAACGCCTGACGGCGGCCAATGGCCTGGACCATGGCCAGGCCCACGAAGCCTTGTCCGATGTGCGCGCCACCATCGCCCTGGCGCGGCTGATCCGAGACCGGCAGCCCAAGCTTTATGACTGGCTGTTCACGTTGCGTAGCAAACAAAAAGTCATGGACCAGATTCGCCTGCTGCATCCGATGGTGCATATTTCCGGGCGCTTTTCTGTCGACCGCCGCTACGTGGGGGTTGTCCTGCCGCTGGCCTGGCATCCACGCAATCGTAATGCCCTGATTGTCTGCGACCTGCACCTGGACCCTGAGGGCTTGCTGGCTGACGATGTCGAAACCTTGCGTCAGCGCCTGTATAGCCGCCATGCAGACTTGCCCGAGGGCGCGCTGCCAGTGCCGCTCAAGCTGATTCATATCAACCGCTGCCCGGTGGTCGCACCGTTGTCGGTATTGCGCGCTGAGGATCAGCAACGACTGCAACTGGACATGGCGCTTTATCAGGCGCGGGCGCTGCGGCTAAGTGACGCACAGGAACTTTGGCGAGATAAAGTCCAGGCCATTTATGCCCAGGAGGATTTCACTCCCAGCGATGACCCTGAGCAACAGTTGTACGATGGTTTCATTGGCGACCGTGACCGACGTTTATGCGAGCAAGTGAGAACGGCCGATCCCCAGCAATTAGCGCAAGAACAATGGCCGTTCGATGATGAGCGTTTACCGGAATTATTATTTCGATATCGCGCGCGTAACTTTCCCGAAACCTTGAATGAACAGGAGCAAGAGCGCTGGAAATTATTCTGCCAGCAGCGTTTGAGCGATGCTCGATGGGGGGCGCCTAATACCGTGCAGGCATTTGAAGACGCGTGCGAGCAATGGTCGCAGAATGCCGCGGGCGGAACGCTTGAGGTTCTGCAGGAATGGCGCGAGTACGTGGCGCTATTGCGCAAACGTTTGAATCTTTGAAAAACCCTGATGAAATGTGTTGAATAACATCCATAAAAAAACGCCAGCGCAAGCTGGCGTTTTTTCTGTTCGCAAGTGAACCTGCGAGACGGGTTGCGGCTTAGCCCAGCAGGGTTGCCCAGCCTTCAACCACGTCACCGCCCCACTTGGCTTTCCACTCTTTCAGCGTCTTGTGGTTGCCACCTTTGGTTTCGATGACTTCGCCGTTGTGCGGGTTCTTGTATTGTTTAACCTTGCGTGCACGCTTGGTGCCGGTAGTTTTCACTGCGCCGCGTGGGGCTTTAACTTTGGATTCCGGATCCAGCAGGGCGATGATATCGCGCAGGGATTTGGAGTACTCGCCCATCAGGGTGCGCAGTTTGCCTTCGAATTCCAGCTCAGTTTGCAGCTTGTCGTCTTGGGACAGGTTCTTCAAACGGGCTTGCAGCTCTTTGATCGCTTCTTCGGTGGCGCGGTATTCGTTGATCAGGGACATGAGGACTACCTTATGTTAGGCACAGGATGCAGGGGACAGTGGCGCAATAATAGTCAGGGTGTTTCATCAAGTAAACATATAAGCGGACTTTTATTTGATTCGATTAGAGTGATTGAGGCGAAAAATACACTCACAGTTAAAATATCAGCGGCAATGATCACAGTTATTCACAAAACCCTTCTTGCGTATTTCTCAAGACGTCCTGCGTTGGCGTGAAACGTCACCAATTGACCGATAAAAGCCAGTGTGTAGCGGCGGCAGGCGGGGCGATTGCTGATCAATACTGCAGTTTTGCTGCGCAATCGCTAGAATGGCGGCCTTTGCGAAGTTCTGGAGTTTTCCCCCTATGCGCACTTTTCGGCTAGTGATCGCTTGCCCGGACGGCGTCGGCATCGTTGCTAAGGTCAGTAACTTTCTGGCGTCACACAATGGCTGGATCACTGAAGCGAGCCATCACTCGGACAATCTCAGTGGCTGGTTCTTCATGCGTCACGAAATTCGGGCCGACTCCTTGCCGTTCGGTCTGGAGGCCTTCCGTGAAGCGTTTGCCCCGATCGCCGAAGAGTTCTCGATGAACTGGCGGATCACCGACACCGCGCAGAAAAAACGCGTGGTGCTGATGGCCAGCCGCGAGTCCCACTGCCTGGCCGACCTGCTGCACCGCTGGCACAGCGACGAACTGGACTGCGAGATTTCCTGCGTGATTTCCAACCACAACGACCTGCGCAGCATGGTCGAGTGGCACGGCATTCCTTATTACCACGTGCCGGTGGATCCACAGAACAAAGAACCGGCCTTTGCCGAAGTGTCGCGCCTGGTCAAGCAACACGATGCCGAAGTGGTGGTGCTGGCGCGCTACATGCAGATCCTGCCGCCTGAGCTGTGCAGCGAGTACGCACACAAAGTGATCAACATCCACCACAGCTTCCTGCCGTCGTTCGTGGGGGCCAAGCCTTACCACCAGGCCTCGATGCGCGGTGTGAAGCTGATTGGCGCCACTTGCCACTACGTCACCGAAGAGCTGGACGCAGGTCCGATCATCGAGCAGGACGTGGTGCGCGTCAGCCACAGCGATAGCATTGAAGACATGGTGCGTTTCGGCCGTGACGTCGAGAAGATGGTGTTGGCCCGCGGCCTGCGCTATCACCTGGAAGACCGCGTGCTGGTGCATGGCAACAAGACCGTGGTGTTCTGATTCGCCGCCGACAGGCACAAGGGCCTCAAGCGTTGTACGCTTGAGGCCCTTTTTTGTTGCTGGGTGCGGACCATGAGCGATCCACTGGACAAGGCCACCTCCACAGCCCCCGCCACCTTGGGCGAGGGCTGCCTGAGCCGTTACGACCCCGATGACTTGAGCAGTGAAGACGGCACCGAGTTTCCCGGTGCAGCCGAGTTGTGGCAGCAGTTGCAGGAAAAACCCGAGCCTGAAGGCAAGTCCTGACAACGCCTGCTGGAGCGTTTAAATGCGGAAGCTGCCCACCAATTGCTTGAGGCGCGCCGCCTGTTGTTCCAGGTCGGAGCAGGCCCGCAAGGTCGATTGCAGGTTTTCCACGCCTTCCTGATTGAGGGTGTTGATCTCGGTGATGTCGACGTTGATCGACTCCACCACGGCAGTCTGCTCCTCGGTAGCCGTGGCCACCGACTGGTTCATGCCGTCAATCTCGCCAATGCGCAGGGTCACGCTGTTGAGGCGTTCACCGGCCAGGTTGGCGATCTCCACGCTGTCCTGGCTATGGCGCTGGCTGTCGCCCATGGTGCTGACCGACTCACGGGCGCCGACTTGCAGCTCCTCGATCATGGTTTGCACCTGTTGCGCCGACTCCTGGGTGCGGTGCGCCAGGTTGCGCACTTCATCGGCCACCACCGCAAAACCGCGTCCGGCCTCACCGGCTCGCGCGGCCTCGATGGCTGCGTTGAGCGCCAGCAGGTTGGTTTGCTGGGAGATGCTGGTGATCACTTCGAGAATCTGCCCGATGTTCACGGTCTTGCTGTTGAGCGACTCGATGTTGCTGCTGGAGGCGCTGAGCATGCTCGACAGTTGATTCATCGCGGCGATGCTGCGATCGACCACGTGCTGGCCATCTTCGGCCAGGCTGCGGGCATCACTGGCCTGGTGCGACGCTTGTGCGGCATTGCGGGCGATTTCCTGGGTGGCGGCCCCCAACTGGTTGATGGCGGCCGCCACGCTGTTGGTGCGGCTCGATTGTTCGTCACTGTTGAGCATCGACGAGTTCGAGGCGCTGACCACCCGCAAGGCGACTTCGTTGACCTGTTCGGTGGCCGACGAGACCTCGCGGATCGAGCCGTGGATGCGCTCGACGAAGCGGTTGAAGGCAACGCCCAGGGTGCCGAATTCATCGTGGTTCTGGATAGTCAGGCGGCGGGTCAGGTCGCCTTCACCGTCGGCAATGTCCTGCATGGCACGGGTCATGACGTGCAGCGGCTGGATCAACAAGCGGATCAGCATGCCGAGCAGGGCGATAATCACTGTCACGGCAATCACCGTGGCGATGATCGCCGAGGTCCGGAACTCGCTCAGCATCGCGAAGGCCGTGTCCTTGTCCACGGACAGACCGATGTACCAGTTGACCGAGGGCAGGCCCTTGATCGGGCTGAAGGTGAAAATGCGCGGCTTGCCGTCCACCTCGACCTCGCTGAAATCGCCACCGATGCGCGGGGTGTTGTGCGGATACGCCTCGCTGAGCGACTTCATCACCAGGGATTTGTCCGGGTGCACCAGGATCTTGCCGTCGGCGTTGACCAGGAAGGCATAGCCCATGCCGTCGAAATCCACGGCCTTGAGGTTGTCGATCAGGGTCTGCAGGCTCAGGTCGCCGCCTACCACCCCGACATTGCTGCCGGCTTTTTTCGAGGCGCTGGCAATGGAAATGATGGTCTGGCCGGTGGCCGCATCGACATAGGGTTCGGTCAGTGTGGCGCTGGCGCTGCTCTGTGCGCCGGTGTACCAGGGCCGCCCGCGCGGGTCAAAGCCGTCGGGCATTTTCACCTCCGGGCGGATGGTGAAGCTGCCACTGGCATTACCCAGGTAGGAGGCCATGAAAGTTGAAGTCAGGGCTTTTTGTTCCAGCAACTCGGCGACGTGGGCATCATCGGCATTGATGGCGATGTTCTGCGCCAGGTTATCGATCAAAAGGATGCGCCCTGACAGCCAGGACTGGATGTTGCTCGCGGTGACATCCCCCATTTCATTGAGGTAGCCGTCGAGGTCCTGGCGAATCGCATTGCGCTGCAAATAATCGTTGTACAGCGTAAAGGTAGCGAACGCGGCAATGACGATAAGGGCGGCGGCAAGCAGGATTTTGTGGCTGAAGCGCAGATTGTTGTTCATGGCTTGTGGTGTCCGCTAATGTCTTATTGTGTGGGGCGTGTTGCGACAAAAAAGCGCGCACGATAGGCGCTGTGGCACATAAGCTGATATTTCCGTAGTTCCTTAGGGAATTATCCGACCTGATATTCAGTCTGGTCTCTCGCTTATCTCTATCGGCTGTGTAGGGCCAAAGCTTAATCATGGGTGACAAAATGCCTGATTCATTAAAACTCGTTATTGGTGCCGACCTTCAAGGCCAGCCGATTGCCCAGGCCATGCGCCTGACCAACCGCCACGGATTGGTGGCGGGCGCCACCGGGACCGGGAAGACCGTCACCCTGCAACGCCTGGCCGAAGCGTTCAGTGATGCCGGGGTCGCGGTGTTTGCCGCCGATATCAAAGGCGACCTGTGCGGGCTGGGGGCGGCGGGCAATCCCCAGGGCAAGGTGGCCGAGCGGATTGCCGGCATGCCATGGCTCAACTACCAACCCGCGGCCTATCCGGTGACGTTGTGGGATATCCACGGGCAGTCCGGTCATCCGTTGCGCACAACCTTGAGTGAAATGGGCCCGTTGTTGCTCGGCAGCCTGCTGGAACTGACCGACAGTCAGCAGTCGGCGCTGTATGCCGCCTTCAAGGTGGCCGATCGCGAGGGGTTGTTGCTGCTGGACCTCAAGGACCTCAAGGCCCTGCTCAATCACCTCAAGGACAATCCCGAACTGCTTGGCGATGACGCCGCCCTGATGACCACCGGCTCCAGCCAGGCACTGTTGCGGCGCCTGGCCACCCTGGAACAGCAGGGCGCCGAGGCGTTGTTCGGCGAGCCGGCGCTGCAACTGCAGGACATCCTCGCGCCGGCCAGCGATGGTCGCGGGCGCATCCACCTGCTCGATGCCAGCCGCCTGGTGCACGAGGCGCCGAAGGTCTACGCGACCTTCCTGCTGTGGTTGCTGGCCGAACTGTTCGAGCAACTGCCGGAGCGTGGCGACGCCGAGAAACCGCTGCTGGCGTTGTTTTTCGATGAGGCTCACTTGCTCTTCGCCGGTACACCCAAGGCCCTGCAGGAGCGCCTGGAGCAGGTAGTGCGGTTGATCCGCTCCAAGGGCGTGGGGGTGTATTTCGTCACCCAGTCGCCGGGCGATCTGCCCGATGACGTGCTGGCCCAACTGGGCTTGCGCATCCAGCACGGGCTGCGGGCATTTACCGCCAAGGAGCAGAAATCCCTGAAAGCGGTGGCGGACGGCTTCCGGCCCAACCCGGCGTTCAGTGCGCTGCAGGTGCTGACGGACCTGGGGATTGGCGAGGCACTGGTGGGAACCTTGCAGGAGAAAGGCACGCCGGAGATGGTCCAGCGGGTGCTGGTGGCACCGCCGCAATCGCGTATCGGGCCATTGAACGAGGCTGAACGTGCCGCGCTGATTGCCCATTCACCGTTGGTCGGGCGCTACGACAAGCCGATCGACCGCGAGTCCGCCTATGAAGTGCTGGTGGGGCGCAAGGGCTTGGCCCCGGAGGCCGAGGCGGTGCCGGACAAGCCCGCGGCAGAGGGACCGAGCTTCACCGAGCAGGCCGGCGAGTTTCTCGGCACCGCCGCCGGGCAAGCGCTCAAATCAGCGATGCGCCAGGCCGCCAATCAGTTGGGCCGGCAGTTGGTTCGCGGGTTGATGGGGTCGTTGCTGGGGGGCAGCAAGCGCCGCTGAGGTTCGGCGCGAGCTTGCTTCCACCCTCATCAATGAATCGCTCAGGCCTTGGGCTTGGCGTGTGCTGCCAGGCGCTCCAGGGCCGCCCGCAGATTGGGATCGGTGATCCCGTCGGCCGTGGCCTGGATGGTGGCCGCCGCGTCGCTGGACAGGTCCATGGTGTGGCCCGCCGCTCCTTGCTGCACGGTGGGCGGTTGAACCTTGAACAGAATCCGCGTCAGGCTGGCGAACTCGTCGAAGGCCTGCAATTGACGTTGCAGGCGTTTTTGCTGGTAGCGCAAGCGGGTGGCCCAGTGTCCGTCGGTGACGATCAACAGCAGGCTGCCTTCGCGCCAGGAAGCCACGTGGCAATGTTCCCGGGCGGCCGGCTGTAACTGGCTTTCGAGCAAGCGCTGCAAATGACCCAGGCGTTGTGCGTGGCCGAATATGGCTTTTAACGGTTTGGCTTCTCGTAGCAGAACGGCGGGTGCTCTGGCCGTAAGAGGGCGAAATGCCATGATCAGACACCTTAGGTAACAGAGCCGCCATGGTAGCAGAAAGTGCTGGACACACCCGACCCATTGCTTTGTCACCGCTTTGCTCATTAAATCAATGAGTAACTTCTGCTGCAAATGGCTTGAAGTTCAGTAAAAAGCCCTTATTTTAAGTGAGCCCCGTCACAGCGCTGTGCCAGCATCGTGGAATAACGCCACTTTCCTCACCACCGTTTCCGGGTAGAATGCTCGTTCGCATGCGGCCATGAGGGCTGCTCGGGCGACTCACGGGGCCGCCCTCCATCCCTTTAGTGTGGAAGATCCTGCCGATATGTTTGCGCCTTTGTTAAAGAAACTTTTTGGAAGCAAGAACGAGCGTGAAGTCAAACGCATGCTCAAGACGGTGCAACTCGTCAATGCCTTCGAAGAGCAAATGGTGGCCCTTTCGGACGATCAATTGCGTGCCAAGACAGACGAGTTCAAGGCTCGCTTCGCCAAAGGGGAGTCCCTCGACAAACTGCTGCCTGAGGCCTTTGCGGTAGCCCGCGAAGCCGGCAAGCGCGTCATGGGCATGCGCCACTTCGACGTCCAGTTGATCGGCGGCATGACTTTGCACGAAGGCATGATTGCCGAAATGCGTACCGGTGAAGGCAAGACCCTGGTGGCGACACTGGGCGTTTACCTCAACGCACTGTCCGGCAAAGGCGTGCACGTGGTCACGGTGAACGACTACCTGGCCCGCCGCGATGCCAACTGGATGCGTCCGCTCTATGAATTCCTCGGCCTGACGGTCGGCGTGGTCACGCCGTTCCAGCCGCCGGAAGAGAAGCGCGCGGCCTACGCCTGCGACATCACCTACGGCACCAACAACGAATTCGGTTTCGACTACCTGCGCGACAACATGGCGTTCAGCATGGAAGAAAAATTCCAGCGCGAACTCAATTTTGCCGTGATCGACGAAGTCGACTCGATCCTCATCGACGAAGCCCGTACCCCACTGATCATTTCCGGTCAGGCCGAAGACAGCTCCAAGCTCTACATCGAGATCAACAAACTGATCCCGCAACTGGAGCTGCACGTCGAGGAAGTGGAAGGGGTCGTCACCAAGGCCGGTCACTACAGCGTCGACGAGAAGACCCGCCAGGTCGAGCTCAACGAAGCCGGTCACCAGTACATTGAAGAAGTGCTGACCCGCATCGGTCTGCTGGCGGAAGGCGAGAGCCTGTACTCGGCGCACAACCTGGGCCTGTTGACCCACGTGTATGCCGGCCTGCGCGCGCACAAGCTGTTCCACCGCAACATCGAATACATCGTGCAGGATGGCCAGGTCGTCCTGGTCGACGAACACACCGGTCGCACCATGCCGGGCCGTCGTTTGTCCGAAGGCCTGCACCAGGCCATCGAGGCCAAGGAAAACCTGAACATCCAGGCCGAGAGCCAGACCCTGGCATCGACCACCTTCCAGAACTACTTCCGTCTGTACAACAAACTGTCCGGCATGACCGGTACAGCCGACACCGAAGCGTTCGAATTCCACCAGATCTATGGCCTGCAGGTCATGGTCATCCCGCCGAACAAACCGCTGGCGCGTAAAGACTACAACGACCTGGTGTTCCTCACCGCGGACGAGAAGTACGCCGCCATCGTCACCGACATCAAGGAAAGCATGGCCGCGGGGCGCCCGGTACTGGTGGGCACCGCGACCATCGAAACCTCCGAGCACATGTCGCGCCTGCTCGACAAGGAAGGCATCGAACACAAGGTTCTGAACGCCAAGTTCCACGAAAAGGAAGCCGAGATCATTGCTCAGGCCGGTCGCCCTGGCGCGCTGACCATCGCCACCAACATGGCCGGTCGTGGTACCGACATCCTGTTGGGCGGCAACTGGGAAGTGGAAGTGGCTTCCCTGGAGAACCCGACGCCGGAACAGATCGCCCAGATCAAGGCCGACTGGCAGAAGCGTCACCAGCAAGTGCTCGAGTCGGGCGGCTTGCAGGTGATTGCCTCGGAGCGTCATGAATCGCGTCGTATCGACAACCAGTTGCGTGGTCGTGCCGGTCGTCAGGGTGATGCCGGTTCCAGCCGCTTCTACCTGTCGCTGGAAGACAGCCTGATGCGTATTTTTGCCTCTGACCGGGTGAAAAACTTCATGAAGGCCCTGGGCATGCAGCCTGGCGAAGCGATCGAGCACCGCATGGTGACCAACGCCATCGAAAAGGCCCAGCGCAAGGTCGAGGGTCGTAACTTCGACATCCGCAAGCAATTGCTGGAGTTCGATGACGTCAACAACGAACAGCGTAAAGTGATCTATCACATGCGTAACACGTTGCTGGCCGCCGACAACATTGGCGAAACCATCGCCGACTTCCGCCAGGACGTACTCAACGCCACCGTTTCGGCGCACATTCCTCCGCAATCGCTGCCTGAGCAGTGGGACGTTGCCGGTCTGGAAGCGGAGCTGGAAAGCGGTTTCGGGGTGAAGTTGCCGATCCAGCAATGGCTCGACGAAGACGATCACCTGTACGAAGAGACCCTGCGCGAGAAGCTGATGCAAGCGCTGATCGCCGCGTACAACGAAAAAGAAGACCAGGCGGGCGCCGATGCCCTGCGCACCTTCGAGAAGCAAATCGTGTTGCGCGTGCTGGACGACCTGTGGAAAGACCACCTGTCGACCATGGACCACCTGCGTCACGGTATCCACCTGCGTGGCTACGCCCAGAAGAACCCGAAGCAGGAATACAAGCGCGAGTCGTTCACGCTGTTCTCCGAGTTGCTGGATTCGATCAAGCGCGACTCGATCCGGGTCCTGTCCCACGTTCAGGTACGTCGCGAAGATCCGATCGAAGAAGAGCAACGCCTGCGCCAGGAAGCCGAGGCGCTGGCCGCCCGCATGCAGTTCCTGCACGACGATGCGCCAGGCCTGGAGCAACCGGAGCTGTTGGGTGAAGAGGTCGATGTGGCCCTCGCCACCGCGCCGGTGCGCAACGAGCAGAAGCTGGGCCGCAACGAGCTGTGCTACTGCGGTTCGGGCAAGAAGTTCAAGCATTGCCACGGGCAGATCCAGTAAAACCCGTCGTCAACGCTGAAATACCCACGCCGCGACCGGCATCAGCCGTCGCGGCGTTTTACCATTCGAAGCACCGACGCCGCGCGCCAAAAAACGCGGCGCCCCGGGTGCAGACATTATCTAGTGAGGAGCGCATTCATGGCTGTTGGTCTTGGTCCTTTGCCCACGTTGCACCCGGTTGCCGGTTTTGAACTCGGTATCGCCTCGGCTGGCATCAAGCGCCCTGGGCGCAAGGATGTCGTGGTCATGCGTTGTGCCGAAGGCTCGACCGTCGCCGGGGTGTTCACCTTGAACGCCTTCTGCGCCGCGCCGGTGATTCTGGCCAAGCAACGGGTCCAGGGTGCGGTGCGTTACCTGTTGACCAACACCGGCAATGCCAATGCCGGTACCGGTGAACCCGGCCTGGCCGCTGCCGAGCGCACCTGCGCCAAGCTGGCCCAACTGACTGGCGTCGATGCCAGCCAGGTGCTGCCGTACTCCACCGGGGTGATTGGCGAACCGCTGCCGGTGGAGAAGATCGAAGGCGCGCTGCAGGCCGCCCTCGATGACCTCTCGGAAAATAACTGGGAAGCCGCGGCCACCGGGATCATGACTACTGACACCCTGCCCAAGGGCGCCAGCCGGCAGTTCCAGCACGACGGCGTGACTATCACCGTGACCGGCATCAGCAAAGGCGCCGGGATGATTCGTCCGAACATGGCGACCATGCTGGGCTACATTGCCACCGACGCCAAAGTCTCCCGCGAAGTGCTGCAGAACCTGATGCTGGACGGCGCCAACAAGTCGTTCAACCGCATCACCATCGATGGCGATACCTCGACCAACGACTGCTGCATGCTGATCGCCACCGGCCAGGCGGCTCTGCCGGAAATCACCGAGGCCAGCGGCCCGTTGTTCGCGGCGCTCAAGCAGGCGGTGTTCGAGGTGTGCATGGACGTGGCGCAGGCCATCGTGCGTGACGGCGAAGGGGCGACCAAGTTCGTCACCGTCGAAGTCAACGGCGGTGGCAATCACCAGGAATGCCTGGACGTCGGCTACACCGTGGCGCACTCGCCGCTGATCAAGACCGCGCTGTTCGCCTCCGACCCGAACTGGGGGCGGATCCTGGCCGCTGTCGGCCGTGCCGGCGTACCGAACCTGGACGTGAGCAAGATCGACGTGTTCCTTGGCGAGGTGTGCATTGCCAGTCGTGGCGCACGTGCAGCCAGCTACACCGAAGCCCAGGGCTCGGCGGTGATGCAGCGTGAAGAAATCACCATTAGTATCGAACTGGGCCGGGGTGACTGCAGCGAAACCATCTGGACCACCGACCTGTCCCACGAGTACGTGAAGATCAACGCCGAATACCGCACCTAATGCACGCCGGGCAGGCTGCGCTCCTCCTGTAGGCGCAAGGCTTGCCCACCATGGAGGCCGCAGGCCTCCTGCTTGTCCCCTCAGCCAAAGGTCCCCGAACATGAGCTACCACCTGATCATCGGCGACAAACTGCACTCCTCCTGGTCCCTGCGCGGTGCCCTGGCACTGAATCTCGCGGGTGCGAGCTACACCGAAGAACTGATCAAACTCAACCAGCCCGATACCCGCGAGCGGCTGCTCAAGCATTCGCCGACGGCCAAGGTGCCACTGCTCAAGACCGAGCACGGCACCATTGCCGACTCACTGGCGATTGCCGAGTACCTGGTCGAGCGCTTCCCTGAAGCCGGCCTCTGGCCCAAGGATATCGCCGCCCGCGCCCAGGCGCGTTCAGCGTGCGCACAGATGCACAGCGGCTTTTTTGCCATGCGTGGCAGCATGCCGTTTGACCTGAGCCGTGACGCGCCGCTGACGCCGATGCCGGCCGAGGTGCAGGCAGAGATCCAGCGGATGCTGGCGCTGTGGGCCGAGTGTCGCGCCGCCGCCACCGAAGCCGGGCCGTTCCTGTTCGGCACGGTCAGCCTGGCCGATGCGTTTTTTGCCCCGATTGCCGTGCGCCTGCGTACCTATCAGGTGCAATTGCCGGCGGTCGACGCGGCCTATGTCGAGACGATTTACCAATGGCCAGCCTTCAAGGCCTGGCAGCAAGCCGGCCTGGAGGAAGTAGCGCGGTGAAACGAGTCCATGTAGCCGCAGCGGTGATCCGTGATGCCAGCGGCAAGATCCTGATCGCGCGTCGCGCCGATAGCCAGCACCAGGGCGGCCTGTGGGAGTTTCCCGGGGGCAAGGTCGAGGAGGGTGAAGCGGTACAGGCCGCGCTCGCCCGCGAACTGCAGGAGGAGCTGGGCATCGAGGTCATGGCTGCGCGGCCGTTGATCAAGGTCCAGCATGACTATCCGGACAAGCAGGTGTTGCTGGACGTCTGGGAAGTGTCGGCCTTCAACGGCGAACCCCACGGTGCCGAAGGCCAGCCATTGGCCTGGGTGACTGCACGGGAGCTGGGCGACTACGAGTTTCCCGCGGCCAACCAGCCGATTGTCGCCGCAGCGCGCTTGCCCGCGGATTACCTGATTACTCCAGAGGACCTGGAAACCCCGGTGCTGTTGCGCGGGATCCAGAAAGCCATCGCCGGCGGCATCAAGTTGATCCAACTGCGGGCACCCAACGGTTATGACCCCAAGTACCGCGATCTGGCGGTGGATGCGGTGGGCTTGTGTGCCGGCAAGGCACAATTGATGCTCAAGGGGCCGTTCGAGTGGTTGGGAGATTTCCCCTCGGCCGGCTGGCACGTCACGGCGGCGCAGTTGCGCAAGTACGCCAGCGCCGGGCGTCCGCTACCGGCTTCGCGCTGGTTGGCGGCGTCCTGTCACAATGCCGAGGAATTGAGCCTGGCCGAGCAGATGGGCGTGGACTTCGTCACTCTGTCGCCGGTGCAGCCGACCCAGACTCATCCTGACGCCGTGCCATTGGGTTGGGAGCAGGCGTCGCAGTTGATCGCCGGTTTCAGCAAACCGGTGTTCCTGCTGGGCGGGGTCGGTCCTGAAGAACGGCAGAAGGCCTGGACCGCAGGGGCCCAGGGTGTCGCGGGGATTCGGGCGTTCTGGCCTGGGGCCTGATGGGTTGTTGCATTTTCCGGCCCCATCGCGAGCAGGCTCGCGATGGGGCCTTGAATGGGCGACTCATCTGCGGGGCTAAGCCTCAGGTTTAGCCGCCGCCTGCCACAGAATCTCGTTTATCCCCTGGCGCTTGGCAATCAGGCGTGCCGCCACGAACATCAGATCCGACAAACGATTGATGTAGGCCAGGCCCACCCCGGCCAAAGGCTCGATGGCGTTCAACTGCTGGCAACGGCGTTCGGCACTGCGGGCCAGGCTGCGGCAGACGTGGGCCTGGGCAATCAGCGCCGAACCGCCCGGCAAAATGAAATTCTCCAGTGGCCCCAGCTCCTCGTTCCAGGTATCGATCGCGTTTTCCAAACGTTCGACTTCCGCCCCATTCAGCGCCTGGTACACCGGCATCGCCAGTTCGCCGCCAAGGTCGAACAGGCGATGCTGGCATGGCTCCAGCACTTCGCTGATTTGCCTCAGGCCTGGACAATGCGGGCTCTGCTCAGCCAGTGCCGCCAGCAGCAGGCCGAGCTGGCTGTTGAGGGTATCGACTTCGCCGATTGCTTCGACCCGTGGATGGTCCTTGGGCACGCGGCGACCGTCGCCCAGCCCGGTTTCACCGGCGTCGCCGGTGCGGGTGTAAATCTTCGACAGGCGAAAGCCCATGCTTAGCGCTCCAGTTGTTTGAGTTCGTGAGAGGCAAGGGGGGAGCCGGCCAGGGGCAGGCGCAAGGTAAAGCAGGTGCCTTGGCCCAGGGTCGACTGCACTTCCATCTGGCCCTTGTGGTTGTTGGTGATGATGAAGTACGACACCGAAAGCCCCAGGCCGGTGCCCTGGCCGATTTCCTTGGTGGTGAAGAAAGGCTCGAAGGTGCGTTTGCGCACGTTCTCGCTCATGCCGATACCGTTGTCCTCGACCTGGATTTCGGCCCAGGGCGGGTTCAGGCGGGTACGTAGGATGATCCTCCCGGGTTCGCTGTCGTCTTCGCGCAGGTGAATCGCCTGGGCTGCGTTTTTCAGCAGGTTGAGCAGCACTTGTTCCAGCTCGTTGGCGGTGCCGGGCACCGGGCCCAGTTGCGGGTCGAACTGGCGAATGATGGCCTGGCCCTTGAAGTCGAAGCCGATGGCCAAATCGAAGTCGTTACCGGCAATCTCCACGGCCTGGTCGATCAGGGCCGGCAGGTCGCAAGGGGCCATCTGCCGGTTACTGCGGCGGCTGAAACTGAGCATGTGGGTGACGATCTTCGCGGCGCGGACGCCGGCCTGCTGGATGCCATCCAGCAGTTGCGGGACTTCTCGGCTGCGCAGGTACTGATTGACGTTGTCCAGTTCGACACCGACCTGTTCGGCCGTCTCGACGTTTCTTGGCAGATCGCTCGACAGGCGCCGACGGATGTTCTGCACGTTGTGCAGGATGGCGCCCAGGGGATTGTTGATTTCGTGGGCCATGCCCGCTGCCAGGCCGCCGACCGAGAGCATTTTCTCTGACTGCACCATCATTTCTTCCAGGGACAGGCGCTGGGTGATGTCGTCGATACGGATCACCACGCCACGCCCGGCGCCACCCATCAACGGATAAAACGTCAGGGCGTAGTGCCTGGCTTCATCGTCCTTGACCCAGGTGACTCGCTCGATCTTGACCACACTGTGCTGCTCGACGGTTTCCTTGAGCTGCGGCAGGAACGGCTTGAGCGGTTCAAAGGCGAGGAAGATCGGCTGGTTCAGCGCTTCGTCCAGGCGGGTCCCGGAAAGCGCGCTGGCCTCCTGGTTCCACTGAGTCACATAGAGCTGCTCATCGAGGGCGATCAGCGCCGAGGGCATGGAGTCGATGATGCTGTTGAGGTAGTTCTGGAACCCGGTGAGTTTCTTCTCGATCTTGCTGCGTACCTGGACTTCCAGTTCCAGCTTGCGGTTGGTGTGCCGGGTTTCCTCGGCCAGGCCCTGGGCCTGGTCGTAGGCGGCCTGGGAGTCGTCCCGGGCGCGCTTGAGTTGCTGCTCGCGGGCTTCGATACGCGAGAGCATGGTGTTGAAGGCCTCGGCGAGGCTGCCGATTTCGTCGAGGTTGCCCCGGGAGGCACGCAGGGCATAGTTCTCCTCGCGGGTGACCTGGCGGGACAGCTCTTCGAGTTGGTGAATCGGCTGGGTAATCAGGCGTTTGATTTGCTGGGCGATCAGCAGCCACAGCAGCACGCTGAAAATCAGGATACCCAGGCTGGCGGTGAGCGTGCCGGTGTAGAACGCCACCGGCAATTCGCTACTGGCCACCAGCAGCAAATGACCGGGGTCCTGGCCCGGACGCAACAGGGTGATGACTTGATTGCTGCGAAACTCGGTGGCCTGCCAGCCTTCAATGTGGCGATAGCGCTTGGGCAGCTCAAGGGGGTCGCCGCGCTGCACCTGGGCCAGCAGTCGACCCTGGGCGTCGTACAGCGCGGCGGCGCGCAAGGGGGTATAGCTGTTGAGTTCGTTGAGCAGTTTTTCCCCGTCCGCGGGCGAGTTCAGGGCCTGGCTGGCAATCGACGGATTGGCGACCAGCCGGCCGATGGTCTGCAAGGCCTGTGGCGCCATGCTTTCCTGGGAGATCCAATAGGCGGCGCTGATAAAGATCAGGTTGGCCACCAGCAGAACGGTGATCAGCAGCACCAACAGGGCAGCCAGTAGTTTCTGGCCGACCGGTAGGTTTTCAAGGCGCTGGCGCAAAGGCATTGGGGTCGTCGCTAAAGAAGAACAGGAGGCCAGCGTAGCCGCTGCTCAGTCGCTGGGCAATCCGCGTGTACGCAGGTGCTTGATCAGACGCTGCTGCAACTGGTTGAGGTGCGGCAACACCAGTTGGTGGCGCGCGGCAACCTCACAGGCGTGGCCCAGCAGGTAGCTGATTTCGGTGCGACGCTGGTTGGCCACATCCTGGTACATGGACGAGTAGTTGGCGGCGGTGGCCAGGATCACCCGTTCGACTTCCTGCTGCAGGTCTTGCGCCGCCGCGGGCTGGCCACAGCGTTCGAGCAACTGGGCGAGTTCGCTGCACAGGGTGGCGACTTCGCACTGGTGCTGTTGCAGGCCGCCATTGCGGCAGTCGTGGAGCACCGTCAGCGGATTGATTGCACAGTTGAGCGCCAGTTTGCGCCACAGCCGGGTCAGGATGTCCACGCTCCAGGCGTGGGGGATGCCGGCGGCATCGAGGTCGTCGAGCCAGATTGGTGCCACTGGATGGCTGCTGTCGCCCAGCCAGGTGTAGCCGTGGCCGGCGAACACCACCCGCCAGTCGCCATCACGAAATGCGCCTTCGGTGCTGGAGGCAGAAATGCAGCGCGCCTGGGGCACCCGTGTGGCGACGGCGTTCTGGCTGCCGAGGCCGTTCTGCAGCAGGATCAACTCGGCAGCTGGAGTCAGGCGATGGGCCAGTTGCGCGACGGCGGCTTCGGCGTCATAGGCTTTGCAGGCCACCAGCAGGCGCTCGATCGGCGCGTCGTTGGCGAGGGTTTCGGCCGGCACCGGATAACGCTGGGCCTGGCCCTGTTCTACCAGGGTCAGGCCGCCGGCTGCCTGATAGGCCTGTAAGCGTGCCGCATCGCGCAGGATCAACCGTACGGGCAGGCCAGCGCGCGCCAGGCGAGTGGTCCACAGGGTGCCGAGGCTGCCCGCGCCGAGGATATGCCAGGTGGTGGACATCAGTTTTGTGCTCTGATTGGCAGGTGCATGTGCGGCTCGCAGATTCGAATGGGAAAGACCCGTTATAATCAGCGCGGATTTTAACCGCAAGCCAGGCGTGCACCTGCGTTATTGTGCGCGCCCTTTTTTAATTGGAGAGATTACATGCCGTCGTTCGACGTGGTATCCGAACTGGACAAACACGAAGTCACCAACGCGGTCGAAAACGCCGTCAAGGAACTCGACCGTCGTTATGACCTGAAAGGCAAAGGCAGCTTCGAGTTCAAGGAAAAGGACCTGACCGTCAACCTGACCGCCGAGGCCGACTTCCAGCTTGAGGCGATGATCGAGATCCTCAAGCTGGCGCTGGTCAAGCGCAAGATCGACGTACAGTGCCTTGAGGTCAAGGATGCCTTCGCCTCGGGCAAGCTGGTGAAGCAGGAAGCCGTCCTCAAGGAAGGCATCGACAAAGAGCTGGCGAAGAAGATCGTGGCTCACGTCAAGGACGCCAAACTCAAGGTCCAGGCCGCCATCCAGGGCGAGCAAGTGCGTATTACCGGCAAAAAACGCGATGACCTGCAAGACGCGATCGCCGCATTGCGCGCCAAGGAATTCGGCATGCCGCTGCAGTTCAACAACTTCCGCGACTGATCAGTCATCGGGGAACCTCTCGGCGCAATTGACGTCCGAGGCCCAAGCAACAGCAGAAATGATTGAGCCCTGAACGGTTCGATCTTTCTGCTGCTTGGTTTTTAAGTGCCGGGTAGCCGGGAATCAGGAGAGAAAGATGGATTTGAACGCTGAAGTGGACAACCTGGTCAAGGCTTCCCAGGCCTGGATCCCGATGATCATGGAATATGGCAGCCGGGTGCTGCTGGCGGTCCTCACCCTGGCCGTTGGCTGGTGGTTGATCAACAAGTTGACCCACAAGGTCGGCAAATTGCTGGCGTTGCGCAATGCCGACCTGGCCTTGCAGGGGTTTATCAGTAACCTGGCGAACATCGTCCTCAAGGTGCTGCTGGTGGTCAGTGTTGCGTCGATGATCGGCGTCGAGACCACCTCCTTTGTCGCCGCCATCGGTGCCGCAGGCCTGGCCATTGGCCTGGCGTTGCAAGGTAGCCTGGCGAACTTCGCCGGTGGGGTGCTGATTCTACTGTTCCGTCCGTTCCGGATCGGCGACTTCATTGAAGCCCAGGGCACAGCGGGTACTGTCGACAGCATCCAGATTTTCCATACGATCATCCGCACTGGCGACAACAAGACGGTCATCGTGCCTAACGGCGTGCTGTCCAACGGCATCATCACCAACACCAACCGTCAGTTGACCCGCAAAGTCGTGTTCGACGTGGGCGTGGACTACGAAGCGGACCTGCAGAAGGCCCGTGCCGTGCTGCTGGAGCTGGCCAAGGACGCGCGCGTACTGGCCGACCCTGAGCCGGTGGCCGTGGTTTCGGTCCTGGGTGACAGCGCGATCACGCTATCGCTGCGGGTTTGGGTGAAGACAGCGGACTACTGGGATGTGATGTTCCACTTTAATGAACACTCCCGTGATCGCCTGAAAGAGGCGGGTATTGATATTCCGTTTCCACAGCGTGTGATTCGTGTGGTTCAGGAAACTGCGTAAAGTAAAAGCTCTACAGCTTGGCTTGCTGGCCAGGCAGTGAGTTAGAACCCAAGGGGCGATAAACCCCTTGGGTTTTTTTATATCGGTAGTTCACATATAGAGTGCTTGCTTACTATTAGCTTGCTACTCAATTGTTTCTGGCGAATAGGTGTGCTTGTCATCAAGTTGCAATAAAAAAGCCCCTCACCTTTTCGGGTGAGGGGCTTTTATTTGAGCCAGGCTCAAGACGTTAGGCAATAACCACTGATTACAAAATGTTCAGAGGGTATTCAGCGATGATACGCACGTCGTTGTTGTCGGCGGTGTATTCAGCGTTGTAAGCGTTGTTTGCACGGTAGATTGCACTACGCAGGCGCAGGGACAGATCCTTGGCCGGACCTTCCTGGAACACATACTTCGTTTCGAAGTTGAATTCGTGTTCCTTGCCTTCCGAACCGCTAGCGGTATCGATGTTGTTACCGTAGACATAACGGGACATGAAGCTCAGGCCAGGTACGCCGTAGGTGGCCATGTTCAGGTCATAACGAGCCTGGTACGACTTCTCGTCCTTACCGATGAAGTCGGAGATCTGGATGGAGTTGGCTACGTAGATCGTGCCGTTACCATCAACGCCGTACAGGTAGTTGGTGTCACCGGAAGACTGCTGGTAGCCCAGGGTGAATTTGTGCGCGCCCAGGCTGTAGGCAGCTGCCAAGCTCCACAGTTTGTTGTCCAGTGGGCCGTACAGCGCTGCGCCCTGGTCTTTGGTCTTGTAGGCGTTCAGGTCGAAGTTCAGCGACTGATCGTCATTGATCGGCAGGGTGTAGTTGGCGTTGATGTATTGCTTCTTGAAGTAGTCATCTACGTCGGAAGCAGCAAAGCCGGCTACGAAGTTATCGGTGAACTGGTAGGTAGCACCGCCGATGTTGGCGCTGGTCAGGCCAGGAGTGTGCGCACCGTTGATGCTGTCCTTGCCCATGCCAGTCTGCGAGCTCAGCGCAGTCAAGCGACCCAGGTTGACTTCCAGGCCCTTGATTTCTTTGCTGGTGATGATGGTGCCTTCAGCAACTTCTGGCAGCAGGCGGCTGTCGTCAGTCGAGAAAACCGGGCTGGCAACGAATTGACGGCCGTATTTCAGAGTGGTGTCGGACAGACGGAATTTGACTGCCGCGCCGCCTTTCGATTGGGTGTCTTCCGGGTTGCCATCGCTGTCGCGGGCAAACAGACCGTTGCCAGCGCGACCTGCGCCGCCATCCAGCTTGGCAGTACCGCCAACAAAGGCGTCAACACCTACGCCGACGGTGCCTTGAGTGAAGCCGGACTCGTAGGTGATCAGTTCGCTGATACCGGTGTCCTGGCGATAGCCGCTCTTGAAGCCGCCACCTGGCTTGGCAATGTTGCCAGCGCCGTTACGGAAGTCACGGTTCATGTACTCGATACGAGTCTTGGCTTTCAGACTTTGGTCTTCAATAAAGCCTTTGGCTTCGTCCTGGGAGGACGCGATTGCGAACTGCGAGGTGCCTGCTGAAACAGCCAGTGCGATCATGCTCCACTTCATCACGCGCATCGTGATTTGCTCCTTTGGTTTTTTTGAAGAGTTCTGCCGTCCCACCTGTTTTTTTATCTGGGCGGCTCTTTCTTTTTGTGTCGGCGCAAACTTATATCACGCCGACAATGTTGGCGATACTTGCGCTTTCATCCTTTCAGCTTCTTTACGGCCCTGTCGCAAAATGCGCGTTGGAGGTCGTATTTTTGCAAAATCTGTGCATTCGGACTGACAACTTCAGCGCTGTTTTACAAGGCGTGCGTGTCAGAAAAAAGTGTCCTTGGCTTGCACTTGAATCTCCGTGGGCTACCTTGCCGCTATTCTTATAGGTCTAAAAGGTTCCACTTCCAGCGGACGCCTTATAGACGATGTGGGAATGAATGCAACAAGCGTGCACAAATCCGATTTTTGCCTGTGGTTTTTTCTCAAGCGCCCGTTTGACCTCACAAAACCGAATAAACACGGGGCTTTCGAGACCGATTTGTTTGCGCTTGACTCCGTAGCGCTTCTGGTGTTGCACCATGACTGTGCATAGGTGAACACACAAGATGTTACCGGTTCACCCTTTAGGGTGTGTAAACGGCGGATGCTCGGAGAAATCAGCTTAGACGGGGATCGGTTTTTTGCCGGATTATTTCTCAACTTTTACATGGAGTTCACACTTTTTGCAGGTCTGGCACGGGGCCTGGGGATGCTCCCTGTTGTGGGTACCAGGGCGGTGGTTCCGTCATGGTGCGCGCCGATGGCCAATGTCCCGTGCTGGGGCGTTTGCCGGGTCGAGAAAGGCAGGGTGTCTGGGTTTGTAGCGCGCGGGGCTGATTTTTCGCCGTGAACCGCGTCGGGTTCGCGGGTATGCTGCTCATGTATGGCCGGCGCAGTCGCCTTGTAAGGCTGGCGCCAGGCTTCAATCATCGACTATGCAGGAGTGCCCGCGGTGTTTGCTTTAGATTCACGACTTGAACAAGACACCCTGACCATTGGGGATTTCCCGCTCAGCCGCTTGCTGTTGTCCAATGATTCGAATTATCCCTGGTTCATTCTGGTGCCGCGTCGTGCGGATATCAGTGAGTTGTTTCAGTTAGAGGCGGCCGATCAACAGCAGTTGTGGCGGGAAACAACACTGTTGGCCGAAACACTCAAGGATTCGTTCGACGCCGACAAGTTGAATGTGGCGACCCTGGGTAATGTGGTCAGCCAGTTGCACATGCATGTCATCGTGCGCAAACGTGAGGATGCCGCCTGGCCGGCACCGGTCTGGGGCAAACATCCGGCACGTCATTACACCGCCGAACAAGTGGCGGCGATTCGTGAGCGCCTGCGTCTGGTGTTGAGCGATGGTTTCACGTTCCTGGAGGGTTGAGTCATGAGCCTGGAAGAGCGTGTTATGGATCTGGAAAGTCGCCTGGCGTTTCAGGATGACGCCATCGAGGCGATGAACGATGTGTTGGTGACCCAGCAGCGGGTTGTCGAGCGTCTGCAGTTGCAGATGACGGCGCTGCTCAAGCGTCAGGAAGAAATGGCCGGCCAGTTCGAAACCTTCGAAGAGGAAGCGCCGCCGCCGCACTATTAAGTAAGCGTCAGTGGCGCATGCCCATTGGCAGGCGAAAAAAACCGCGAGCAGCCTGGCTGCATCGCGGTTTTTTTTCGAGCGGGTAGCGAGGCTGGGATCAGCGGCGCGGCAGGGCCGCAATCACGTCTTCAGCTTGCAGGCCTTTATCCCGGTTCATCACCGAGAACTCCACGCGCTGGCCTTCGACCAGGACGCGGTGACCTTCGCCACGAATGGCGCGGAAGTGCACAAAAATATCATCCCCGGAGTCGCGGGAAATGAAACCGAAACCCTTGGAGGTGTTGAACCACTTCACGGTGCCGGTATCCCGGTTGGTCATGTCGTAGTTTTGATGGGTCGCGGCAGCGGGTGAAGATCGATAGAAGCTAATGGCCAGATGCAGCAGGACCGCGACCAAAGCAACGATGAGGCTGAACAGCACCGCTGGGTGACCGCCGATTTCCGGCATTGGTGCCAGCAGGGTCAGGGTTTGCAGGACAACGGCAAGCACCAGCAAGGCGCTGACCAGGTTTTGCAGTTGATGGCGAGGGCCTTTGTTCCAGTAAGGGATTACCGGAGCGAGGGTCAGGTTGAGCAGACCGAAGAACGCCAGGTACAGCGCGTCAGGTTGTTGCAGGTAGGGTACGGCTTCGGTTCGCAAGCTAGGGATGAAGGACAACAGCAAGGCTGCTGCGCCCGTTAGCAGGTGGACGATTTTCAACATTTTAATTGACTCACGTTAAGACGGATCGCAAGGAAGAGCTGATTGAGTACGGTTCGCTTCTGAACAATGGGAGGCGGTGGACACGCACCCGGTATCAGCCTATGCACGGCACGCGGGGAAATAGCGGCAGTGACACGGCGTCTATTTAACAGCAAAGGCCGTACCTTCTCAAATCAGTGCAAAGGACGCGTGCGCCCGGGTGGCCAGTGATTGGTGCCGGGGCTGGCAGCGGTCTTGGGTGAAGGCTTGTTCTAGACGCTTCAGGCCGTATTTTCGGGTGCCAATCGGCCGGAGCAGGCGCGGCCAGCACAGTGCCCGGACTCTTGCTACAGTGAGGGCGCAACCGTGCAACGGACTTCATCACTGACAAGGGGAACAGCATGGCAATTGATATTGGTATCAGCGAGGCGGATCGCAAGTCCATCGTCGATGGGCTTTCGCGATTGCTGTCGGACACTTATGTGCTCTATCTGAAAACCCATAACTTCCACTGGAATGTCACAGGGCCGATGTTTCGTACCCTGCACTTGATGTTCGAAGAACAATATAACGAGTTGGCCCTGGCGGTGGACCTGATTGCCGAGCGTATTCGAGCGTTGGGTTTTCCGGCCCCTGGCGCCTATTCCATCTACGCGCGACTGTCTTCCATTAAAGAAGAGGAGGGTGTGCCCAGTGCCGAAGAGATGATCCAGCAACTTGTCCAGGGGCAGGAGGCGGTCACCCGTACGGCGCGCGGGATATTTCCCCTGCTGGAAAAAGTCAGCGACGAACCCACTGCGGACCTGCTGACGCAGCGCATGCAAGTCCATGAGAAAACCGCCTGGATGCTGCGCTCGCTGCTGGACGGCCAGTAACCCGGAACCTGACGGATGGCGCCGACCTGTCGGCGCTATCCGTGTGGGGTGTCGCGCCTGGAGTCGGAAAATGTCCCATGCGTGATTCTTAATTTTCCCAGGCTCTTGCGAGATTATTCCTGCGCCATCTTTCCGTTTCGCTGTTGCATTTAGGGGGGGGTCAATAGTCTTGTTGCCGCTGTCGGCTTGTCCTACATCTGTCGTTATAAATGCATCTGGAAATATGTATCTGCTTACGTTTTTATAACGACTCGGAGCGTTGTTATAAATGGAATGACAAAGGAGTGTCAGTCATATGGTGAGAATCTCAGCGACAGGTGCTGATGGAGTTTCCAGGCCTCAGGATATAAAGATTGACCCCTTCGTTCGTGAGTTTGACATGGGCCTGGCGCAGCCATTGGCCAGGTCGGTGCGCTTGAATGGGTTCGCCACCTGCCTGCGGCTGGAGCAGGTGTACTGGAACATCCTGGCCAGTATTGCCAGGAACAATCGCTGCTCGGTCAACGCATTGCTGTCCCGGGTCGATCGCGAGGTGCATCTGCGCCACGGTGGGGTGAAGAACTTCAGCGGCCTGGTACGGGTGATGTGTGTGGTGCACAGCTTGAGCCAGGATCCCGTGGGCATTGAATGAATCCGGGGTGCCGGGGCAGGGCGGCCGGCACACCCCAGTGCCGGTCGTCATCCGGCCCGGATGGGGCCCTGTGCAGCGTTACGGCTGCACAGGCTCGATTTAATCGATATAATCCCGCTCTTTGCCGCCAAACCCATTGTTTGCGCGGGATGAACCTGATCGCCGAGACAACCCCATGCCGATGTACGACTATCAATGTGCTTCCTGTGGTCATCAGTTGGAAGCCATTCAAAAGATCAGCGCAGCACCGTTGGTCGACTGCCCTGCCTGCCAGGCGCCCGAACTGAAAAAAATGTTGTCGATGCCGGGCTTTCGCCTGAGCGGTACCGGTTGGTACGAAACCGACTTCAAGACCGGTTCGAAGAAGAATCTGGCCGGTGGCGACAAAGCTGACTAAGTTGAACGACACACCGAGCTCTTGCATTATCTGGCACTTCATTCAAGTGCGGCGGTGCAGCAAGACCTCCCATCGAATTTCGAATTACGAGAAGTGAAACCACTACCATGATGCGCAGCCATTATTGCGGCCAACTGAACGAAAGCCTGGAAGGTCAGGAAATTACCCTTTGCGGATGGGTCCATCGTCGTCGTGACCACGGCGGGGTGATTTTCCTCGATATCCGTGATCGTGATGGTCTGGCCCAGGTGGTGTTCGACCCGGATCGTGCTGAAACCTTCGCCGCCGCCGACCGCGTGCGCAGCGAGTATGTGGTCAAGGTCACCGGCAAGGTGCGCCTGCGTCCGGCCGGTGCCGGCAACGCCAACATGGCCTCGGGCATGATCGAAGTCCTGGGTTACGAGCTGGAAGTGCTGAACGAAGCGGAAACCCCGCCGTTCCCGCTCAACGAGTTCTCCGACGTCGGCGAGGAAACCCGCCTGCGCTATCGCTTCATCGACCTGCGTCGTCCGGAAATGCTCGAGAAGCTGCGCCTGCGTTCGCGCATGACCACCAGCATCCGTCGTTACCTTGACGAGAACGGCTTCCTCGACGTCGAGACGCCGATCCTGACCCGTGCTACACCGGAAGGCGCCCGTGACTACCTGGTGCCAAGCCGTACTCACGCTGGCAGCTTCTTCGCCTTGCCGCAATCGCCACAGCTGTTCAAGCAACTGCTGATGGTCGCCGGCTTCGATCGTTACTACCAGATCGCCAAGTGCTTCCGCGACGAAGACCTGCGTGCCGACCGCCAGCCGGAATTCACCCAGATCGACATCGAAACCAGCTTCCTTGATGAAAAAGACATCATGGGCCTGACCGAAGGCATGATCCGCAACCTGTTCAAGGAAGTGCTGGGTCTGGAATTCGGCGATTTCCCACACATGACCTGGGACGAGGCCATGCGTCGTTACGGTTCCGACAAGCCGGACCTGCGTAACCCGCTGGAACTGGTTGACGTTGCCGACCAGCTCAAGGACGTTGAATTCAAGGTGTTCAGCGGCCCGGCCAACGACCCGAAATGCCGTATCGCGGCATTGCGCGTTCCAGGCGGGGCGAGCATGCCACGCAAGCAGATCGACGATTACACCAAGTTCGTCGGCATCTACGGTGCCAAGGGCCTGGCCTACATCAAGGTCAACGAGCGCGCTGCCGGTGTTGACGGCCTGCAATCGCCGATCGTGAAAAACATCCCGCAAGACAACTTGAACGTGATCCTCGATCGCGTGGGTGCAGTGGACGGCGACATCGTGTTCTTCGGTGCCGACAAAGCCAAGATCGTCAGCGAAGCCTTGGGCGCCCTGCGGATCAAGCTCGGTCACGACCTGAACCTGCTGACCTGCGAGTGGGCCCCGATGTGGGTCGTCGACTTCCCGATGTTCGAAGAGAACGACGACGGCAGCTTCACCGCCTTGCACCACCCGTTCACCGCGCCGAAATGCACGCCGCAAGAGCTGGAAGCCAACCCGGCGACCGCGCTGTCGCGTGCCTATGACATGGTCCTCAACGGCACTGAGCTGGGTGGCGGTTCGATCCGTATCCACCGCAAGGAAATGCAGCAATCGGTATTCCGCCTGCTGGGTATCAGCGAAGCGGAACAGGAAGAGAAATTCGGCTTCCTGCTCGACGCCCTGAAGTACGGCGCACCGCCCCACGGCGGCCTGGCCTTCGGCCTGGATCGCCTGGTAATGCTGATGACCGGCGCCCAGTCGATCCGTGAAGTGATCGCGTTCCCGAAAACCCAGAGCGCGGCATGCGTGATGACCCAGGCCCCCGGCCTGGTGGATGCCAAGGCGCTGCGCGAGCTGCATATCCGTTTGCGCGAACAGCCAAAGGCTGAGTAAGGCTGGCCACCCTGGCGTATCCGTGGATACGCCAGGGGGCAGATCCAGCGTGTATTGCCCGCTCGCCTTCCAGGGTGTGCGGGCATTGTTTTAAAGAGAATTCGGAGCGAGTTATGGCGGGTCATTCGAAGTGGGCGAACATCAAGCACCGCAAAGAACGTCAGGATGCCAAGAAAGGCAAGATTTTCACCAAGTGGATTCGTGAGCTGACCGTCGCGGCCCGTCAGGGCGGCGGCGATCCCGGCTCCAACCCGCGGTTGCGCCTGGCGCTGGACAAGGCCCTGGGTGCGAACATGAGCCGTGACATCATCGATCGCGCGGTGGCCCGTGGGGCTGGCGCTGCCGACACCGATGACATGGTCGAGCTGAGCTATGAGGGCTATGGCCCGGGTGGCGTGGCGGTGATGGTCGAGTGCATGACCGATAACCGCAACCGCACGGCGGCGGCAGTTCGACATGCTTTCAGCAAGTGCGGCGGTAACCTGGGCACGGACGGCTCGGTGGCCTACCTGTTCGAACGCAAGGGGCAGATCTCCTTTGCCCCGGGTGTCGATGAAGACGCCTTGATGGAAGCCGCGATGGAGGCTGACGCCGATGACGTGGTGACCAACGAAGACGGTTCGATCGATGTGTTTACGTCGTTCGCCGGTTTTTATGCGGTGCGTAACACCCTGGAAGCGGCGGGCTTCAAGGCCGACGACGCGGAAATCGTGATGCTGCCGACCACCAGTGCCGAACTGGACCTGGAAGGCGCCGAGAAGGTGCTCAAGCTGATCGACATGCTGGAGGATCTGGATGACGTGCAGAACGTCTATTCCAACGCCGATATTCCTGAGTCGGTGGCTGCACAGCTCGGTTAAAGGCGACTAGGATCTACTGTGGGAGCGAGCTTGCTCGCGAATGCGGACTTTCGGGCAACATCGTTGCTGAATAGGAAACCGCTTTCGCGAGCGGGCTCGCTCCCACATTTGTTTATTCGCATAATCGTATATCGTGCTTTTTTGACCCGCAGGCGTTATGACTTTAATTCTTGGTATCGACCCCGGTTCACGCATTACCGGTTATGGCGTGGTACGCGATACCGGTCGTGGCTGCGTGTACGTGGCGTCGGGTTGTATTCGCACCGGCAGCGGTGAGTTACATGAGCGGTTGCAAATTGTTTATCGCGGCGTGCGTGAGGTGATCCAGACCTACGGTCCGGTGACCATGGGCATCGAGAAGGTCTTCATGGCCCGCAACGCCGACTCCGCGCTGAAGCTTGGCCAGGCCCGTGGTGCCGCTATTGTGGCGGGTGCCGAAGAGAGTCTGGAAATCGCCGAGTACACCGCTACCCAGGTCAAGCAGGCGGTCACCGGTACCGGCGCGGCCAACAAGGAGCAGGTGCAGATGATGGTCATGCACATGCTCAAGCTCACCAGCAAACCGCAAATCGATGCCTCGGACGCCCTGGCCATCGCGATTTGTCATGCCCATACCCGTTCCAGCTTGCTGCCCCACGGCCTGGGGACGGCGCGCAGTCGTGGCGGTCGCCTGCGCCTGTGATCTGATAGCATCCACCCACGAGTTTTTATTGGTTGAGCGTTTTGTGCCTGTACTGTCGGCGATCTCGCTCACTTTGCTCTTCGAACGCCTGATCTGGCTAACGCTTAAGGATTTGAAACGTGATTGGACGTTTGCGCGGCACCTTGGCTGAGAAACAGCCGCCGCACCTGATACTGGATGTCAACGGCCTGGGCTACGAGCTGGAAGTGCCGATGACCACCCTCTATCGACTGCCGTCTATCGGTGAGCCGATAACCCTGCACACCCATTTGGTGGTGCGCGAAGATGCCCAGCTGCTTTATGGTTTCATCGGCAAGCGTGATCGGGACTTTTTCCGCGAGCTGATCCGCCTCAATGGTGTGGGTCCGAAGCTGGCGCTGGCATTGATGTCGAGCCTTGAGGTCGACGAACTGGTGCGTTGTGTGCAGGCCCAGGACACGTCGGCGCTGACCAAGGTGCCGGGTGTCGGCAAGAAGACCGCCGAGCGCTTGCTGGTGGAGCTCAAGGACCGCTTCAAGGCCTGGGAGGCCGTGCCGAGCATGTTTGCCCTGGTGCCGAACCAGCCCGATGGTCCCGCGCAGCCGGTGGCTTCGGCGGAGACTGATGCGGTCAGCGCGCTGATCTCCCTGGGCTACAAGCCGCAGGAAGCCAGCAAGGCGATTTCCGCGATCAAGGAGAAAGGCTTGAGCAGTGAAGACCTGATTCGTCGTGCCCTGAAGGGAATGATCTAAGTGATTGAAGCTGATCGTCTGATTGCCGCCACTGGTGGCCCCCGTGACCGCGAAGAAGTCCAGGACCGGGCCATCCGCCCGGTCAGCCTGGCTGAATACATCGGCCAGCCGACCGTTCGCGAGCAGATGGAGCTGTTCATCCAGGCGGCGCGCGGGCGCAACGAATCACTGGACCATACGCTGATCTTTGGTCCACCAGGCCTGGGCAAGACCACGCTGGCCAACATCATCGCCCAGGAAATGGGCGTCTCGATCAAAAGCACCTCGGGCCCGGTGCTGGAGCGTCCAGGCGACCTGGCGGCGTTGCTGACCAACCTCGAACCCCATGACGTGCTGTTCATCGATGAAATCCATCGCCTGTCGCCGATTGTCGAGGAAGTGCTGTACCCGGCCATGGAGGACTTCCAGCTCGACATCATGATTGGCGAAGGCCCGGCGGCACGTTCCATCAAGCTCGACCTGCCACCTTTCACCCTGGTGGGGGCGACCACTCGTGCCGGCATGCTGACCAACCCATTGCGCGACCGCTTCGGCATCGTCCAGCGCCTGGAGTTCTACAGCACCGCCGACCTGGCGACCATCGTCAGTCGTTCGGCCGGCATCTTGGGGCTGCCGCTGGACCCTGAGGGGGCGTTCGAGATCGCCCGCCGGGCCCGCGGCACACCACGCATTGCCAACCGCCTGCTGCGGCGGGTACGGGATTTTGCCGAGGTCCGGGCCAAGGGCCATATCACCAAGCCGATCGCCGACCTGGCACTCAACCTGCTGGATGTCGATGAGCGTGGTTTTGATCATCAGGACCGGCGTTTGCTGCTGACCATGATCGAGAAGTTCGATGGTGGCCCGGTGGGGGTGGACAGTCTGGCGGCGGCCATCAGTGAAGAGCGGCACACCATTGAGGACGTGCTGGAACCGTACCTGATCCAGCAGGGCTACATCATGCGCACTCCCCGTGGACGGGTAGTGACGCGGCATGCGTATTTGCACTTTGGCCTGAACATTCCGACGCGTATGGGTGAAATGCCCACAGTAGACGCGTTTCTGGATGCAGTGGACGATTAATGACGGTCTGCGCCGATTAATTCGGGTTTTGTGTGGTCCTAGGTGGCTGACGAACCCTTGTTTGGCAGCAAAGGCGCAGAAGAATGAAAAACAGTTGCCTGGCCGGATTGGCAACCTGAGGAGTAAGCACTAGAGTATGCGCGCGCAAAACGGGCTAGAGTCGTTCGCACATCGTTGTCGCGTTTATTACGAGGACACCGATGCCGGCGGCATCGTGTATTACGTTAATTACCTCAAGTTTATGGAACGGGCTCGGACCGAGCGGCTACGTGAGTTGGGCTTTGCCCAGTCGCAGCTGGCAGGCGAGGACCTGTTGTTTGTCGTGCATTCCAGCGAAGCGCGCTATCACGCGCCGGCGCGACTGGACGACGAGCTTGTGGTAAGTGCTGAAGTAATCGAATTGAACCGTGTCAGCCTGCGCTTCAAGCAGCAGGTCAGGCGAGCCACGGATAATGCACTGCTCTGCGAAGGGCAGTTTTTGGTGGCCTGTGTGCGCACCCATAGTTTGAAACCCCGGGCCATTCCCGAAGCTCTACGTGCGGCCTTTGCCGACGTGAGCGGCGCGGGTACACACTCAAAGCAGGAGATAAAGCGTGGAAGCTAACGTCGTCGACCATTCCTCCATGTGGAGCCTGGTCAGCAATGCCAGTATCGTGGTGCAACTGGTAATGCTGACCCTGGTAGCCGCATCGGTGACCTCATGGATCATGATCTTTCAGCGCAGCAACCTGCTGCGCGCCGGTCGACGTGCCCTGGAGAGCTTCGAGGAGCGCTTCTGGTCGGGTATCGACCTGTCCAAGCTGTACCGTCAGGCCGGCAGCAACCCTGATCCGGATTCGGGCGTCGAGCAGATCTTCCGTGCCGGCTTCAAAGAGTTCTCCCGCCTGCGCCAGCAACCGGGTGTAGACCCGGAAGCGGTCATGGAAGGTGTGGCCCGTGCCATGCGCGTGGCCATTTCCCGTGAAGAAGAGAAGCTCGAGCAGAGCCTGCCATTCCTTGCCACTGTTGGTTCGGTCAGCCCCTATATCGGCCTGTTCGGTACCGTCTGGGGCATCATGAACTCCTTCCGCGGCCTGGCCACTGCCCAGCAAGCGACCCTGGCCACCGTGGCCCCGGGTATCGCCGAGGCACTGATCGCCACCGCCATCGGTCTGTTCGCCGCCATCCCGGCCGTTATCGCGTACAACCGCTTTGCCGCGCGCAGCGAAACCCTGATCAGCCGCTACTACACCTTCGCCGATGAATTCCAGGCGATCCTGCACCGTAAAGTGCACACCAGCGAAGAATAAGCAGGTATTTCCCAATGGCTTTAATCGCTCGAGCTCGCAAAAAGCGCAAGCCGGTCGCCGAGATGAACGTGGTGCCTTACATCGACGTGATGCTGGTACTGCTGGTCATCTTCATGGTGACCGCGCCGATGCTCAATCAGGGCGTGAAAGTTGATCTGCCCAAGGTTTCCAGCGAAGCCTTGCCGCAAGACAACAACACCCAGGTCCTGACCATTTCGATCAAGGCTGACAAGACCTACTACTGGAACCTTGGCAGCGAAGTCGACACCGAGAAGCAGCAGGACAGGGCAATGACCCTGCCGCAGATGACGGATGCGGTGACCAAGATCATTCGCGCCGGCAACGAAGGTGGCAAGCAGACCCAAGTGTTCATTCGTGGCGACAAGACCGTCGACTACGGCGCCGTCATGGGCGCGATGGGTGGGCTGCAGAAAGCCGGAGTCGGTAACGTTGGCTTGATTACCGAGGCGCCCTGATGCAGCAACAGCGAGAGCCAACAGCCTCGGAAAGCTACTTCTGGCCTAGTGTCTGGGCAATTGGCTTGCACGTGCTGGTGTTCGGCATGCTGTTCGTCAGCTTTGCCTTTACCCCGGAGTTGCCGCCGGCCAAGCCGATTGTCCAGGCGACCCTGTACCAGTTGAAATCGAAAAGTCAGGCGACCACCCAGACCAATCAGAAGATTGCGGGTGAAGCGAAGAAGTCCGCTGCGCGCCAGACCGAAGTCGAACAGATGGAACAGAAGAAGGTCGAGCAGGAAGCGGTGAAGGCTGCGGAACAAAAGAAAGAAGAGGCGGCTCAAAAGGCCGAGGAAGCCAAGAAGGCCGACGAGTCGAAGAAAGCCGAAGAAGCGAAAAAGGCTGATGAAGCCAAGAAAGCCGATGAAGCGAAGAAGACCGCCGAAGCCAAGAAGGCAGAAGAGAAACAATTGGCTGATATAGCCAAGAAGAAAACCGAAGAAGAAGCCAAGAAGAAAGCTGAAGAAGAGGCCAAGAAAGCGGCCGCTGAAGAAGCGAAGAAGAAAGTAGTCGAAGACGCGAAGAAAAAAGCCGCGGACGACGCCAAGAAGAAAGCTGAGGCGGACGAGGCGAAGAAGAAAGTCGCCGAGGATGCGAAGAAGAAAGCTGCTGCCGACGCTGCGAAGAAAAAATCGCAGGAAGCGGCACGTAAATCCGCCGAAGAGAAAAAGGCCCAGGCCCTGGCAGATTTGCTTTCCGACACGCCGCAGCGTCAGCAGGCCTTGGCCGATGAACGAGGCGATGAAGTCGCAGGCAGTTTCGACGACCTGATTCGTGCACGGGCAGCGGAAGGCTGGGCGCGTCCTCCTTCGGCACGCAAGAACATGACGGTCGTGCTGCAAATTGGCATGTTGCCCGATGGTACGGTGACTTCGGTCACGGTAGCCAAGTCCAGTGGCGATGGTCCGTTCGACAGCTCGGCTGTAGCAGCGGTCAAAAACATTGGACGTTTGACAGAAATGCAGGGAATGAAGCCGAGCGATTTCGCTCCCTATCGTTCATTCAAGATGACATTCACACCTGAGGATCTAGCCTTGTGAGAAACCTTCTTCGAGGAATGCTTGTCGTTATTTGCTGCATGGCAGGGATAGCGGCGGCGGATGAAAAGAACATTCTGGTTACCAGCGGCAGTGATCGGGCGACCCCGATCGCGGTAGTGCCGTTCGGCTGGCAGGGCGGTAGCGTGTTGCCAGACGACATGGCGGAAATCATTGGTAACGATTTGCGCAACTCGGGTTACTACTCGCCGATTCCCAAGCAGAACATGATCAGCCAGCCAACCCAGGCCAGCGAAGTCATCTACCGCGACTGGAAGGCCCTGGGTGCCCAGTACATCATGGTCGGCAGCATTGTTCCGGCCGGCGGTCGCCTGCAGGTGCAGTACGCCCTGTTCAACGTCAACACCGAGCAGCAAGTGCTGACCGGCAGCGTTTCCGGCGGCGTTGACCAGTTGCGCGACATGGCGCACTACATTTCGGACCAGTCGTTTGAAAAGCTGGTGGGCATCAAGGGGGCGTTCTCGACTCGTCTGCTGTATGTGACGGCCGAGCGTTTCTCCGAGAAGAACACCCGCTACACCCTGCAACGCTCGGATTATGACGGTGCACGTGCAGTGACCCTGCTGCAGTCCCGTGAGCCGATCCTGTCGCCGCGTTTTGCCCCCGATGGCAAACGTATTGCCTATGTCTCCTTCGAGCAGAAGCGTCCGCGGATCTTCATGCAGAACATCGACACCGGTCGTCGTGAGCAGATCACCAACTTTGAAGGCCTCAACGGTGCTCCAGCCTGGTCGCCGGACGGTTCGCGCCTGGCGTTCGTGCTGTCCAAGGACGGTAACCCGGATATCTACGTGATGAACCTGGGTTCCCGTCAGATCACCCGAGTGACCGCAGGACCTGGCATCAACACCGAGCCGTTCTGGGGCAAGGATGGCTCGACCATCTACTTCACCTCCGACCGTGGTGGCAAGCCGCAGATCTACAAGACCAGCGCCAGTGGCGGCGGTGCCGAGCGTGTGACCTTCATCGGTAACTACAACGCCAACCCGAAACTGTCGGCCGACGAAAAGACCCTGGTGATGATCCATCGTCAGCAAGGTTTCACCAATTTCAAGGTGGCGGCTCAGGATTTGCAACGCGGTAGCGTAAAAATCCTAACTGATAGCACTCTGGACGAGTCGCCTACTGTTGCGCCCAACGGCACCATGGTAATCTACGCCACCCGCCAGCAGGGCCGGGGAGTCTTGATGCTCGTGTCCATCAATGGACGCGTAAGGCTCCCGCTTCCTACCGCACAAGGCGAAGTCAGAGAACCTTCCTGGTCCCCTTACCTGAACTGACGCGGCGCTATACGTTGTACTTAACACATTGGGGTTCATTAGGAGTTTCACGATGGAAATGCTGAAGTTTGGTAAGTTTGCTGCGCTGGCTCTGGCCATGGCTGTAGCTGTAGGTTGCTCGTCCAAAGGCGGCGACAACGCCGGTGAAGGCGCTGTTGATCCAAACGCTGGTTACGGCGCTAACACTGGTGCTGTTGACGGCTCCCTGAGCGAAGAAGCTGCTCTGCGCGCAATCACCACCTTCTACTTCGAATACGACAGCTCGGACCTGAAGCCAGAAGCCATGCGCGCTCTGGACGTTCACGCCAAAGACCTGAAAGCAAACGGCGCTCGCGTTGTTCTGGAAGGCAACACCGACGAACGTGGTACTCGTGAGTACAACATGGCGCTGGGCGAGCGTCGTGCGAAAGCCGTTCAACGCTACCTGGTACTGCAAGGTGTTTCCCCAGCTCAGCTGGAATTGGTTTCCTACGGCGAAGAGCGTCCAGTTGCTACCGGCAACGACGAGCAGTCCTGGGCTCAAAACCGTCGCGTCGAACTGCGTAAGTAATTCGTCATGCGAACGTGCCGTCGTGCTGTAACTGTCCTGGCTCTCAGTCTCGCGCCGCTTGCGGCGTGGGCTGCGGTTCCTGTGGTCGATAACGATTCCGGTTATAACAATAGCGGGAGCAGTTATCCGCCTGCGGGTTACGGTACGAACGGCGCCTATGCCGGGGGAGGGGTTACGGCCCCTGTTTCGGCACAGGGCGAGCTGTTCAACCAACTGCAACAGATGCAGGAACAGATCGCGCGCCAACAAGGCGTGATCGAAGTTTTGCAAAATGATGTTTCGCGCATGAAGCAAGAAGCCCTGGAGCGATACCAGGATCTTGACCGGCGCATTGGAACGGGCGGTGCACCCGCTGCGGCTCCTGAAAATTCTCCAGCCGGTGGCAATAGCGCCGCCGGTGCGGGCGCTGCGACGCAAGCCCCTGCCGCCAGCAGCGAACCGGGCGATCCGGCGAAGGAAAAGCTCTACTACGATGCGGCCTTCGACCTGATCAAAGCCAAGGACTTCGACAAGGCCAGCCTGGCGTTTGCCGCGTTCCTGCGCAAATACCCGAACAGCCAGTACGCGGGTAATGCCCAATATTGGCTGGGTGAAGTGAACCTGGCCAAAGGCGACCTGCAAGGCGCCGGCCAGGCATTCGCCAAAGTTTCGCAGGTGTATCCCAAGCACAACAAGGTGCCGGACTCGCTGTACAAGCTGGCTGACGTCGAACGTCGCCTGGGTCACGCCGACAAGGTCAAGGGCATTCTGCAGCAGGTGGTCAGCCAGTACCCTGGTACCTCCGCTGCGCAGTTGGCCCAGCGTGATCTGCAGCGCATGTAAGGCAGTTTGACCCGTGTTTCAAGAAACCCGCGCTTGTCGCGGGTTTTTTCGTTAGAATTCACGCCCTTTTTAGCAACACCGCTTTTTGGGATCTGCGCGTTGGCGGGGTTTCATCAAGTGCCTGACGGAGGCGGACAGCCTGTTTAGCTGTTACGCCCGTGGCGACTATGCAAGACACATTGAGAATTACCGAAGTTTTTTACTCGTTGCAGGGTGAAACGCGCACTGCCGGGCTGCCCACTGTTTTTGTGCGCCTGACCGGTTGCCCGCTGCGTTGCCAGTACTGCGACAGTGCCTATGCCTTTACAGGTGGCACCGTGCGACCACTCGATGACATCCTCGAGCAGGTGGCCGGTTTCCGCCCGCGTTATGTCTGTGTGACCGGCGGTGAACCGCTGGCCCAGCCTAACGCCATCCCTTTGCTCAAGCAGCTGTGTGACGCCGGTTACGAAGTGTCGCTGGAAACCAGTGGTTCCATCGACATCTCGGCGGTGGATCCGCGGGTCAGCCGGGTGGTCGACCTGAAGACCCCGGGCTCCAAGGAAGCGCACCGTAACCGCTACGAGAACATCGAGCTGCTGACGCTCAACGACCAGGTCAAGTTTGTGATCTGTTCCCGCGAGGACTACGACTGGGCAGTCTCCAAGTTGATCCAGTACGGTCTCGACCAGCGAGCCGGTGAGGTCCTGTTCTCACCGAGCCATCACGACCTCAATGCGCGTGACCTGGCGGACTGGGTGGTTGCCGACAACCTGCCGGTGCGCTTGCAATTGCAGCTGCACAAATATCTTTGGAACGACGAGCCGGGGCGCTGACATGACTGAACAAACGAATACTCTAGAAAAACGTGCGGTCATCCTGCTGTCCGGTGGCCTGGACTCGGCAACCGTGGTAGCCATGGCCCGTGCCGAAGGCTACAGCTGCTACACCATGAGTTTTGACTACGGCCAGCGTTCCCACGCCGAACTGCACGCCGCTGCGCGGGTGGCCCGGGACTTGGGGGTGGTCGAGCACAAGGTGATTGGCCTGAACCTGAACGGGATCGGCGGTTCGGCCCTGACCGACAGCAGCATCGACGTGCCTGAGACCCCGGGTGAAGGCATCCCGGTGACCTATGTGCCGGCACGCAACACGGTGTTTCTGTCCCTGGCTCTGGGCTGGGCGGAAGTGCTGGGCGCGCGAGACATCTTTATCGGGGTCAACGCGGTGGACTACTCCGGTTACCCGGATTGCCGCCCGGAGTTCGTCGAGGCGTTCGAGCGCATGGCCAACCTGGCGACCAAGGCCGGGGTCGAGGGCAATGGTTTCCGCATCCAGGCCCCGCTGCAGAACCTCAGCAAGGCGCAAATCGTCGAGGCTGGCGTGAAGCTTGGGGTCGACTACGCGCTGACCGTTTCCTGCTATCAGGCGGACGATAAAGGCCGTGCCTGCGCCAAATGCGACAGCTGCCGCCTGCGTGCGGAAGGCTTTGCGGCAGCCGGAATCAGCGACCCTACCAACTATTTTTGATTTATTTTCACTTAGGTGTTGAATAGTCCTTAAAAATCAGTATTATACGCACCACAACGAAGCGGGTCGTTAGCTCAGTTGGTAGAGCAGTTGGCTTTTAACCAATTGGTCGTAGGTTCGAATCCCACACGACCCACCATATTTGGCGGTTTAGAAAATCCGGAAGGCCCACGAAAGTGAGGATTTCCGGGTTTTTTTTTGCCTGCGATTCAGTGGGGGGCGGGGCTGGATGGTGTGTATTGGGGCGGCTTTTTTAGCGAACCAGTCCATGGTCAAGGCGATCGACTTGTGCTTAAGGCGTGATTCGATGGCTCCCTGCACCCAGAGGTTCTGCGGCACGCTTGCCGGGTTCAAGTCCGCGGTACGCTAATCATCCGTCGAGCCCGGCGGTTCGAGCTGGTCGTTCTGCGGGTGATAGTCGCGGCGGCCTAGCGTGCCCGTTGCTGGTTTGCAGGCACGGTGTCTGTGCTTTGTGTTTTGGGTTCGACCTCGACCATGATCTCGAAGCTATGACCGTTCACCAGTTCTACCGTATAGGCCTGAGTGCCTGGAACGTGCTCGAACCGAATCACGCCATCGGCGTCCAGCCAGATCCTCCTGGATCTCCACGCCATCGGCAAACAGGGTGTACGGCTCATCGGTGTACCCCGGCAGCCCCGGTAACGGGCTGAGCACCGCGCTCAGGTTCACCCTGTGCTCTGCGCCGGCCTCGATGATGGCCAGTTGGCCAGCCTTGAGAGGAATCTCACGATCATCAACTGAGCGCTGCGCCTCCAAAGCCCGCGTCTGCTGGAGGCAGGGTTCAGCCTCCGCATCCCGCGCTGGGTTGTCGCCTTGTTCGTAGGTACAGGTGGTGGGATCGGCCAGGGCCGGAGTGCCATTGAGTAGTCCCAACAGGCCGACGGCACAAAAAAACGTCGCCTTAATGAACCGTCCAGGCAGGTACCTACGACTTTCCAGTTTGGTGAGATCGCTCATATCTCCGGCCTGCGATCCGGATGCTCGGCGTCAAAACCTTGTATGGGGTGAGCGGGTAGCGGGTGGTCTTTCATCAGATTGGGAAAGCGTAGACTTCTGTTGGCTCGAAGCTGTTTCCATAGATCGGAGTAGAACTCATGAAGCGCTTGGTCTGGCTTATATCCAAAGTTGTGTATTGGTCGAGGTATAGCTTCGAATGCTCCTTTTAAATTGCTTAACCCCGTAAAACTACCTAACGATGCCGCACGCTGATAATAGAACAGCGAGCGTGGCTTGTTCTCTTTAGCTGTGTCATAAAAGCTGGCGGTTTTCTCTATCGCATCAGGATTTTCCTGAGCGCCCGCACATCGGTAATAACGCTCGGCCATGTCATCATCCTGTTTATCCCTTGGGAGCGCAAAAGCGAAGTACCGGCCTAATTGAACCTGTGCTAAGGGACTGCCCAATTGCGCAGCCTGGAACATATAGGAACTAGCCATCCGGTCCGATTTCAACACCCCACGTCCACGCTCCGCCACCACAGCCCAATTGTAATAACCCAGCGGGACTTTGAGTTTTATCATACGTTCGTAGAGGTCGAGCATCTTGCTGGTATCGATTGCTATTCCGGGGTTTTTTTCTGATCCCGGCTCACCGACGCGATACAGCTGAGCGAGATTATGCATCGCCTTCCAATGATCTTTAGCAATGGCTTTTTCATAGAGTGCGACTACCTCGGGCCAATGCCCCAACTCTCCCTCCAGATAACGAGCCCGTTTAAACCATTGGTCAGCCTCCGCATCCAACGGTGGGTTATGGTCTTTTTCGTGGGCACAGGTAAACGTGGGATAGGCCATAGCCGAAGTGCCATTGAGTATTCCCAACAGGCCGGCGGCACAAAAAAACGTCGCCTTAATGAACCGCCCACGCAGGAGCCGAGGCTTTTCCGGCTGAGTGAAATAACTCATATTTCAGGTCGGCGGTCCGGATGCTCGGCGTCAAAACCTTGTCTTGGGTGAGCAGGCAATGGGTGGTCTTTCATGAGGTTAGGGAAGCGTAAGTCTGGATTAGCATCTAGCTGCTCCCATAGGCTGACATACAGCTCATGAAGCTTTGGGTCCGGTTGATAACCGAAGTTATCTATAGGTTCCGGCTGAGCCGAAAATGCTCCAGTAAGATAGCTAAATCCCGTTGAACTACCCAGCGATGCGGCACGTTGATAGTAAAACAATGCAAGAGGTTTATTTTTTTAACGATTTTATAAAACGAGGCCGTTTCTATAATCGCTTCTGGGACGTGTTGAGCTCCAGCGCATCGAAAGTATGCTTCGGCCATCTGGTCGTCTTGCTTATCTCGCGGCAACTCAAATGAGAAGTAGTTTCCGATTCTAACTTGTGCCAGAGGACTACCTAACTGCGCAGCCTGAAACATATAGGAACTGGCCATCCGGGCCGATTTCAACACCCCACGCCCACGCTCCGCCACCACAGCCCAATTGTAATAACCCAGCGGGACTTTGAGCTTTACCATACGCTCGTAGAGGTCGAGCATCTTGCTGATATCTTTTTCAACGCCAGGCTGTCCGGGCCAGCCCGTGCGATAGAGCCCCGCCAGGTTGTGCATCGCCTTCCAATGATCTTTAGCGATGGCTTTCTCGTACAGCCCGACGATGCTTCGCCAGTTTTTTACCCCTCGAGTTTTTTCGAGCGCGCGGGCCTGTTGAAACCAGCGTTCAGCTTCCGCATCCAGCGGTGGGTTATGGTCTTTTTCGTACGCACAGGTAAACGTGGGATAGGCCATAGCCGGAGCTCCGCTCAACAAGGTGGAAAAAATGAGGGCACAAAGTGAGATCGCTTTAGTCGATCGCTTTGGCATACGGTGTCTCCACATCCCAGAAGCGTGTCAAGTGGGCGATCAGCGGTTCATTTTTGTTTTTATTTTTCCAGTTTGTATCCATCACGTAATTCCATTCATCGAAGTTTGCCTCTGCATCACACCGCCCCTTGT
>NZ_CAXAQF010000029.1:0-63368 GCF_963970735.1 Pseudomonas sp. RA_35y_Pfl2_P32 | reverse complement strand
TGAAAGGAGTTTTTACCCAGGTCGATGGCGGCGATAGCTACGTTGTTCATGAGAATGGTCTCCGATGGGCCCCTTGCGAAAGCTTAGTGAGCTATCGCAAGGGGCGGTGGGGGTAACCATTTCATTAATGGCTTTGGGGGCCCACAGATACCTGCCGTCAGTCGCGGTAGCCGGGGGCCACGCGATCGAGCAGGCGCAGCAGGGCTTTCCAGGCCAGGTCCAGGGCGTCCGGGTCACTCAATTCGCCCGCGGCCAAGGGTCGCTGTGGCTGGTTGAACTGGCGCTCGGTGTGTTCGCAGACCGCCGCCGGTGGCAGCACCAGGTCACCGCAGGCTTGGGCGGCCAACTGGATGTCGCAGGCCTTTTCCAGGTAGTACATGCGCAGGAAGGCCTGGGCCACGCTGCTGCCGACGGTCAACAGGCCGTGATTGCGCAGCATCAGCACGTGTTTGTCGCCCATGTCCGCCACCAGCCGCGCTTGCTCGGCCAGGTCCAGGGCGATGCCTTCGTAGTCGTGATAGGCAACGCGACCGTAGAACTCCATGGACATCTGGTTCACCGGCAACACGCCGCAGGCCAGCGCCGCCACCGCGCAGCCGGCCCGGGTGTGGGTGTGCAGCACGCACTGGGCGTCTTCGCGGGCCGCGTGCAGGGCGCTGTGGATCACGAAACCCGCCGGATTCACCGGGTACAGACTGTCCTCCACCGCACGTCCATCGAGCCCGATCTTGACCAGGTTCGAAGCGCTGATTTCCTCGAACATCAAACCATAGGGATTGATCAGGAAATGATGCTCAGGCCCCGGCACGCGCACCGAGATGTGGGTGAAGATCAGGTCGGTCATGCGAAAGTGCGCGATCAACCGGTAGCAGGCCGCCAATTCTTCGCGCAAGGCTTGTTCGGTCGGGCTCATCACTGGCACTGCTCCAGGCCCTCGACCAGCGCATCCCAGCCGGCGAAGCCGCGGCGGCCGATGAACACCAGGCGCGAGCCCGTGGCCTGGGCCTCATCGGTGGCGGCAAGGAACTGGCTGCGGGTGCCGACGTGTTGCAGCCAGTGCGCCTTGCTGCCCTGATCCAGCAGCACCAGGCCCTTGACCCGAAACACATCCCGAGGCAACGCCTGCAACCAACCGCGCAGGCGCTCGACGTTCAAGGGCTCCGGGCTCTGCCAGAGGAAGCTGCTGAACATTTCGCCGTGGTCGTCGTTGGTGACCCGGGTCAAGGCTCTGACCGTGCGCGGCTGCAGGTCCAGGTCCGAATCCAGCCACAGCGCGTCAGGCAGTTGTGCCTGGACGCTTTCGTGGATTCGGGTCCGCAGGCCCAGCGCGTTGCGCAAGGCTTGCAGTTGGGCGGCGTCCACCAGGTCGGTCTTGTTCAACAGCAGCAGATCGGCCGCCGCCACTTGCGCCCGAGCCAGACGGGCGTACTCGCCGTCGAGCTGCAGATGGCCGGTGGCATCGACCACGGTGATCACCATGTCCAGTTGCATCTGGCTGCGCAGTTGCGGGTAGGCCAGGGTCTGCACGATACGCTGCGGATCGGACACCCCGCTGCATTCGATGACGATGCGCTCCAGGCGCGGCTGCAGTTGCGCCAGGCTGCTCAACTGCGCCAGCAGGTCTTCCTGCACCGTGCAGCAGATGCAGCCGTTCTGCAGACTGTACACCGCGTCAGTGACCTCGGAAACGATCGCCGCATCGATGTTCAGCTCACCAAAATCATTGACGATCACCGCCAGCCGACTGCCTTCGGCGCGGCGCACCATGCGGTTGAGCAAGGTGGTCTTGCCGGCCCCGAGAAACCCCGAGACCACGGTCACCGCGATGCGTTGAGGGCTCATTGGGCCTTGCCCTCCAGCACCGGTGGTTGACCCGTCCAGACGGCCTTGAGGCCGGCGTCGGCCAGTGTGCCGTTGCGGTCATAGACCAGTTGCCCGTCGACGAAGGTCAACAGCACCTGGGTCTGGTGGATGTAATTGCGCGCCGGTTGGGCGAACAGGTCGCGGTCGATGACGATCAGGTCCGCCGACTTGCCGACTTCCAGGCTGCCGGTCGACTGTTCCAGGCCCATGGCCACGGCGCCGTTGAGGGTGATCACGTTCAGCGCCTGCTCGAGGCTGATGGGGTCGCCGAAGCAGGACGGATCGTCGTTCCACGGGTTCTGCCGGGTGACCATGGTTTCCAGCGCCAGCCACGGGTCGATGGATGCCACCGGCCAGTCGGTCCCCATCACCGCAGTACCGCCGGCTTCGAGCACGCCTTTGAAATCGTAGATGCGCTTGAGCCGCTCCTGGCCGTAGCCCGAACGTGCGCCGCTGGCGAACGGCGTCGGGTACCAGGCCGCCGGGGAAAATTCGGCGATCACATTGAGGTCCTTGAAGCGCGGCAGGTTGCCGGGGTGCAGCAAGGTACTGTGGGCGCACTGGTGGCGCACACCGCTGAAGCCGTTGCGCCGACGGGCCTCGGCGACGGCATCGAGGAACACATCGGAAGCCCCGTCGCCGGTGCAGTGGGCGATGACGCGGATGCCGCGGCTGTCCATGTCCACCACCATGTCGGTGATGTGTTCGGGGGTCAGGTTGAGCTTGCCGCGCCAGCTCGACTCTTCTGGCCAGGGGGTCAGCAGGTACGAGGACTTCGGCTCCACGGTGCCGTCGAAGTGGAACTTCACCGCGTTGGCACTCAAGCGCGCGCTGCGGTAGTAGTGACGCTCACCACCGAGCAGCTCCCAGCGTCGACGCACCGGGAAGATGTCGTCCTGCCAACTGATGGCGGCTTCAATGCGCACCGTCAGTTCACCGCTGTCATCCAGCTCTTTCAGCGCCTGCAGGCGTTGCTCGCAGACGTGCACGTACTTGCTCGCGGTGACCCCACGCGAGCTCTGGAAATGCACCCCGTCACGGTAGGCACGGCGCAGCACGCTGACCGGGGTCGGTGGCATGGCGGCGTGAATCATGGCGTAGGCACCGTCGATCATCAGGCCGTTGGGTTCGCCGCTCAGTTCGTCGCGCTCCAGGTAACCGTTGCGCGGGTCGGCGGTGTGGCGGTCGATGCCCGCCAGTTCCAGGGCCTTGGAGTTGACCATCATGGTGCCCCACATGCGATCGAGCAGGGCCACCGGGCGATCCGGCATGACGCTGTCGAGCCACGCCCGGCCCGGGGTCAGGCCGGCTTCGCGGAAGGTGTAGCGCACCCAGTATTGCCCGTAGATCCAGCCGTCGCCGGGGTGGGCCTCGGCATAGGCCAGGATGCTCGCGCGCAACTGTTCCGGGGTCGGGTCTTCGATGCCCACATCCAGGTCGTCGCTGTAGCGCGGGGCCAGAGCCAGGTCAGGGTGGGTGTGCATGTCGTGCAGGCCCGGCATGCAGAAAGCGCCCTGCAGGTCATGCACCAGGGTGTTCGGCCCCTTGAACCCTTGCAGCTCGGCCAGGCTGGCAACCCCCACCAACGTGCCGCCGCGAATGGCCACGGCCTCGGCCCAGGGTTGCGCCGGGTTCTGGGTATAGATGCGACCGTTGCCAAGGATCAGGTCGGCATAGGTCCCTTGCGCAGAATGGGTAGAGGAAAAGTTGTCGGACTCAGCCATGCAAGCCACCTTCGAGTTCAGTGCGGGTGAAGGGTCTTCCGCGCACGTTTGGCTTCGGTGACCCTGACGAATGGCACTAGTATTGTTGAATCAACCAATACAACAATCGATTTTTTTTGGCTTAATCGTTCGATTTACATCACCATACGCTTCAACACTCAGCCTCCCTTAAAGACAGGATTCTTTATGCGCTTTCCTTCGATGACAGCCCTGCGGGCTCTGGATGCGGTAGCCCGGCTGGGCAGCGTGTCGGTGGCCGCTCGTGAACTGAACCTGACCCGCAGCGCCATCAGCCACCAGATCAGCAAGCTGGAAGAATGCGTGGGGTTTGCCCTGACCGAGCGCATCGGCCGAGGGATCGGCCTGACCTACCAGGGCGAGCGCTACGCCCGCGAGGTGCACGGGATTCTGTTGAACCTGCTGGACGCCGGGCAGCCGGTGGATGACCAGGAAGTCTCGGGGCGCCTGTGTGTCAGCTGCGCGCCGGGGTTTGCCACCTACTGGCTGTGCCACCACATCGGCGCGTTCCTGCGCCAATACCCGCAGGTGCAGTTGCAGCTGATTTCCCCCAAGTCGCCGGACGACACCCACAACACCAACGTCGACCTGTTTATCGCCTACGGCATTGGTGACTGGCCGCAAATGCACGTCGAGGAAATCGTCGCGCTGCGTTTTTTCCCGGTGTGCAGCCCGCGCCTGATCAACGCCTTGAGCGGCCTGAAGAACCCGCAGGAACTCAGCGCCTACCCGCTGCTGCACATGACCGACTACTCGGACTGGCGCGTCTGGCTGACCGCCGCCGGTGCCTCGGGCGTCAATGCCATGAGCGGGATCCTGTTCTCCGACGCCCACTGCGCGCAGTCGGCGTGCATCGCCGGTCAGGGCATTGCCATCGGCGACAACCTGATCAGCGGCGACGCGCTGTCCAAGGGGCTGCTGGTGCGCCCGTTCGACATCACCATCGACCTGCACCGCGGCTACTACCTGGCGACCGACCCGCAAAAGGCCGAGCGCCGGGTGGTCCAGGCCTTCAGCAGCTGGGTCAAGACCCAGCTGCAGTCGTCCCACCAGACCTGGCATGACCCCCTCTGACCCGGCGCTAGACACCGCTCTTTTATAGGGCGGACTCAGCGGGCAATTGAGTAATTTTACTAACCAATACCCACAAAATAATTCCATTGATGTAGCGATACTTTTAACAATAATGAAGCCAAAGCCCATTTCGGATTGGCATCCGTCCTCGTACGTCTTATGGGCAATAAAAAGAGGAACTCCATCGTGTCCAGCGGTTCAGCGATTCAGCTCAGCGCACAAGGTATCAGCCAGTATTACGGTCGTTTTGCAGCGCTGGATAACGTCGACCTGGACGTTCGCCAGGGTGAATTCCTGACGTTGCTCGGGCCTTCGGGTTCGGGCAAGACCACCTTGCTGATGATCCTCGCGGGTTTCCTCAGCCCGACGTCCGGCAAGTTGATGGAACAGGGCGTCGACATCATCAAGCGCTCGGCCGAGAAGCGTAACTACGGCATGGTGTTCCAGGGGTATGCCCTGTTCCCGCACATGACGGTGGCAGACAACGTGGCCTACCCGCTGCGCATCCGCAAAGTCGCCGCGCAAGAGCGCCAGCGCCGGGTCAAGCACATCCTGGAAGTGGTCGGCCTCGGCGCGCACATGCACAAGAAGCCGGCCGAGATGTCCGGCGGCCAGCAACAGCGCGTGGCGATTGCCCGGGCGCTGGTGTTCGAACCGGACCTGCTGCTGCTCGACGAACCCCTGTCGGCGCTGGACAAGAACCTGCGCGAACAACTGCAGACCGAACTGCAGCGCATCCACCGCCAGGTCGGCACCAGCTTCGTGTTCGTCACCCATGACCAGAACGAAGCCCTGGCCCTGTCGTCGCGCATCGCGATTTTCAACCACGGCAAGCTGACCCAGGTCGACACCCCGGAAAACATCTACAACCGCCCCGAAAGCCGGTTTGTCGCCGAGTTCCTCGGCAAGATGAACCTGTTCCCGCTGCTGGACCTGACCCGCAACGGCCCCACCGCCAGCGGCCGCTGTGGCGACAACCTGCTGCACGCCCAGGCCCCGGCGCCCCTGAGTAAACAGCCGAGTGTGCTGGCGGTGCGTCCCGAACACATGGACCTGCACAGCGAACGCCCGAACCGCGACGGCTACAACGTGATCCCGGCGCAGCTCACCGACAAGGTCTACCAGGGCTCCAGCACTCACCTGTCGCTGAAGGTCGGGGGCGATGCCCTGCCGATCAACCTCTCGGTACCCGGCAATCACCCGGGGGCTTTGATGCCCAGCGGCGCGCCGGTGTGGCTGAGCTGGCCGGTCCAGCAAAGCTTCCTGCTGCAAGCCTGAATCCCTGAATTACGTGCGTCACAAAGCTCTCTCCTAACGACAACAATAGGCCCTTGTCCCAACGGACACCCGCCATCTGAGGACTTGCCCATGAGCCAGGATCATCAACGCGACTGTATTGAAGTGCTTATCGAAAAGGCCCGTGGCGGGCAGATCAACCGACGCACCTTCATCCAGGCCATGGGCCTGCTGGCGGCCGTGCCCCTGGCGCTGCGCAGCGGTATCAGTTGGTCGGCCGACAAGCCGCTGGTGGTGGTCAACTGGGGTGGCGACGCACTGACCGCCTTCCGCTCCGCCTGGACCGACACCTTCACCAAGAACACCGGGATCCAGGTGCGCATCGACGGCGCCGGCCCCACCGAGGGCGCGATCCGCTCGCAACTGGCCAGCGGCCAGCCCAGCTGGGATGTGGTCGACGTCGAGAGCTACAGCGCCATTGTCCTGGGCAAGGAAAAGATCCTGCAGCCCCTGGACTACACCGTGATCAAGCGGGACCAGGTGGCGCCGGTACTGGCCTCCGACCATGGCATCGCCAGCTACCAGTTCAGCTACGTGATGGCCTGGGACAGCGAGAAGTTCGGCGATAACGGGCCGAAAACCTGGGCCGATTTCTGGGACGTGAAAAAATTCCCCGGCAAACGCACCCTCTACAAGTGGATGAACGGCATGCTCGAGGCGGCCCTGCTGGCCGACGGCGTACCGGCCGATCAGCTCTACCCGCTGGACGTGGTGCGCGCACTGAACAAGATCGACGAGATCAAGCCCCACGTGCTGTCGTTCTGGAGTTCGGGCGCCGAAAGCCAGCAACTGATGGTCGACGGCGAAGTTTCGGTGGGCGCCATCTGGCACACCCGCGCCAAGCTGCTCAGCGAAGACACCGAAGGCCGCGTGCGCTGGAGCTTTGACAACGGTTTCATCAACTCCAGCAGTTGGGCGGTGCTGTCGGCCAACCCGGCGGGCAGCCAGCCGGCGATGCAGTTCATCCAGCATGCCCTGCAACCGGAAGGCCAGCTCAAGCTCTTCGAACTGCTGGGCAACGGGCCGTCCAACAGCGCGACCGAGAAGCTGATGTCGGCCGAACAACTGCAAGCCAACTGCGCGTCGCCAGAGAACCTGAAAAAGCAGATCGCGCTCAACGCCCAGTGGTACGCCGATCACTACTCCAACGCCCTGGAGCAGTACCTGACGCGGCTGTCCAAGTGAGCCATCGATCATGACCATGACCTTGACCCTGAGCAAACCCAAGCCGCGGTTCAGTTCGCCGACGCTGGAACGCAGCTTGCTGCTGTTCCCGCTGCCGGTGTTGCTGCTGATCTTCTACGTGCTGCCGTTTATTGGCGTGGTCGGCTGGAGCTTCTCGCTGCCGACACCGGGCCTGGAGCAGTACGAACGCATCGCCACCGACCCGGCCATCCACGACATGCTCTGGCGCACCCTGCGCCTGTGCCTGACCGTCAGCGTCCTGGCCCTGGTAATCGGCTACCTGCTGGCCTACTGCTGGGTGTTCAGCCCGCCGTTCTGGCAACGGGTGGTGGAGATCTGCATCTTCATCCCGTTCTGGATCTCGGTGCTGGTGCGGGCATTCGGCTGGTTGATCGCCCTGCGCAGCAACGGTGTGCTCAACAATGGGTTGATGGGCATGGGCCTGATCGATCAACCGCTGCAACTGAGCCGTAACGAAATCGGCGTGGTGATCGGCATGCTCCACGTGATGATTCCGTACGCGGTGTTCCCGCTGCTGTCGAGCATGCGCCAGCTGGACCAGCGCGTCCTCATGGCCTCCCGCGGCCTGGGAGCCGGGCCACTGCGCACCTTCTGGCAAGTGCTGCTGCCCCAGACCCTGCCGGGGGTGCTGGGCGCCTTCATCATGGTCTTCGTGTTCTGCCTGGGCTTCTTCATTACCCCGGTACTGCTGGGTGGCGGGCAGACGGTGATGATCGCCGAATACGTGTTCCTGCAAATGTTCCAGACCAGCAACTGGGGCCTGGGGGCCGCCTTGAGCGTGGTGCTGCTGTTACTGGTCAGCGCATTGATCTGGGTGCTGCTGAAAATGACCCGCGTGAACCGCCTGGTAGGCTGAGGTTACCTATGAACACCCACCGTACAAGCCTGAGTACCCGCCTGCTGGCCGTGATCGCCATGGCGTTCATGCTGTTCCCGCTGCTGACGGTCATTCCGGTGTCGTTCACCAGCAAGCGCTTCCTGTCGATGCCGCAGGGCAACTGGTCGCTACGGCACTACGAGGCGCTGGTGAGCAATCCGGACTGGTTCCATGCCATCAGCCAGAGCCTGACCATTGCCTTTGCCACCAGTATCATCGCCACCCTGCTGGCGGCCAGCTTCAGCCTCGGCATCTGGTACATGCGCTCGAAACTGGCCACCGCGCTGATCGGCCTGGTGCTGTTGCCCATGGCGATTCCGCCGGTGATTTCGGCGCTGGTGCTGTACTTCATGGAAACCAAGCTCGGCCGATTCGCCCCGGGCATGGGCTACGACACCCTGACCGGGGTGGTGATCGCCCACGTGATCATGGTGGTGCCGTACGGGGTGGTGACCATGCTGGTGGCCCTCAGCCAGATCGACCGGCGGATTGAACTGGCCTCGCGCAACCTCGGTGCCAGCCTGATGCAGACCACCTTCATGGTGATCCTGCCGAACCTCAAGCTAGGCCTGGCGTCCACCGCCCTGCTCGGCTTTGCCCTGTCGTGGGAAGAAGTGGCGGTGACCCTGTTCATCACCAGCGTCAACGTCGACACCCTGCCCAAGCGCATCTGGAGCGGCTTGCGCGACAACGTCGACCCAAGCGTGGCGGCCATCTCGGTGTTGTTGATTTCGCTGACCCTGCTGGTCTTGATTGGCCGCCTGGTGGTCCAACACCTGGCCGACAAGCGTGCGCAGAAACTTCTGCATCCGTAACGCGCTTACCCCCGAGAGAGCCCCGCGTTTGCCTGGCATGCGCGGGGCTTTTTTCGTTTATCCCCCGCCGCCCCTGTAGGAGCGAGCTTGCTCGCGATGGTCGTCAACGATGACGCGAACATCCTGAATGCACGCGGCGCCCTCAGGTTTTTCGCGAGCAGGCTCGCTCCCACAAGGAGTTTGCGGTGGACGCTGATCTCGTGATCAGCCACAAACATTGCAGGAACGAAAACATGACCAGTCACCCGTTCATCCGTGACAACGCCGCCCCGCTCCCATAAATTAGGCGGCCCGAAAAGCCCCCAGGCTTTCTCGCCCGATCCAGTTATAGAAGTAGTGAAATTTCAATGCCAGATTCCAACACCGCTGAATCCGTAGTCACCTTGTCGTCCAAAGCGGAATACGAAAACTCCATCAATCTTTCACAACACGTGCCCCAAGCCAAAACCATCAGCGAGATGGTCCTGGACGCCTTCCACACCTCCAAGGAAAGCGAGCAGATTCGCGAGTTGCGCGCCGCCATCCGCCAGGCCCACGACCGCTTCGACGACGACCAGGCCTATGAACTGATGGGCCAGCTCAAGCAACTCAAGGACGCCGAGGCCGCCGACATCGCCGCCCTCGAAGACCTGAGCAGCAAGTTCCCGATCAGCCGCATCCTGTCCAGCTTCAAGGACGACCCCAGCTTCCAGGAACTGGTCTACGGCCTGGCCCTGAAAGTCCTCAACCAGACCCACCAGGCCATCAGCAACCCAAGCGGCAGCAAGGGCAAGGCTGCCCGCGCGAAGAAAGACGTCGAAGTGTTCAGCATCAGCAAGGACGGCCTCAGCGTGACCCTGCCCCTGCGCACCCCACGCTCGAAACCCAGCGTCGATCGCCAAGCCTATGAATTCCTCGGCTTCAGCTTTGTCGGCGAAGGCGACGACCTGGAACTGGAAAACGAAACCTTCCTCGACACCAGCGGCACCGAACAACCGGCCACCCGCAAAGCCATCATCACCGCCCTGCAACAGCAGACCGCGTTCGCCGGCTACAGCATCGCTGCCCAGTAATCGCCAAGCAAAACCGGCCCGATAAAAAAGCCCCGCTCTTCGTTTGAAGGCGGGGCTTTTTGCTGGGGCGACCGAACGCATCGGCCCGCAAACGCAGCCTCGCGGGCTCGACAGCTGCTACGGGGGATTGGGGGTCATGTCGATATCTACGGTGTGGCGGAGATCGTCATCGCGAGCAAGCTCGCTCCCACAGAAATACTCCAGCCAGAAAAAGCAGGCCGGCCGGTAGGCCGCCTCGGCCGCCCTTACCACTCAGGCCGACCGGTAGGTCGCCGTGCTCTGGCTCTTGATCTTGATCCACCCGCCCCATCGGCAGGCTGAGCGAAGGTGTCCATCAGGGGTAGGCGCGTAGCGCCGTGCGGCGAAGCCGCATACATCGAGAGGAGGTGCAGCGAAGCAAACCGGAGGCGATGGCCCCTGATGGGCACCGTAGCGAAGGAACCCCGAGCCCTAGCGAGGGGCCGTACGTCAGGGGCAAAGCGTTTTGCTTCCTTTTGGGCGTTTGTAAAAGGGAGTCGCCGTAAGGGCGAAACCATAAGCAGCCGTTACCGCAGCAACGGATATGCCCCCCACCCCCCACCCCCTGAAACAAAAAGCCCCGCTCTTCTCACAAAGGCGGGGCTCCCGGTACAGCGGCAAACCTTAAGGCGCGTAAGTCAGCAACAACTCACTGGGCACCTTGAAATCCAGCGACATCATCACGCTCAGCGCCGTGATGGTGAAGATCGAGAACACAAACAGCTTGCGTGCCCACACCGTGTCATCGACTGCCTTGTAGCCGGTCCAGGCCATGTACAACCAGTACATGCCCATGGCCGCGGCGACAGCCAGGTAGCTCATGCCCGCATAACCACTGAAGGTCAGCATCAAGGTCGCCACCAGGAACGCCAGGATATAGAGCAGGATGTGCCGCTTCGCCACCTTGATCCCACGCTTGACCGGCAACACCGGAATCGATGCCGCCAGGTAGTCGTTGAAACGGAAGATCGCGATCGCATAGGAATGCGGCATCTGCCACAGGCTGAACATCACCAGCAGGGTCAGCGCAGCCATGTCGAAGCTGTTGCTCACGGCCACATAACCGATCACCGGCGGCATTGCCCCCGACAGACTGCCCACCAGCGTGCCGTGAACCGACTTGCGCTTGAGGTACAGGCTGTAGAAGCCGACATAGATGACAAACCCGATCACCGCGAACAGCGCCGCCAACGGGTTGGCCACTTTGTACAGCAGGGCCACGCCGGCAACACCCAGGACCGTCGCGTAAACCAGTGCCAGTTTCAGGGAGATCAGGCCCTGCACCAGCACCCGGTTTTTGGTGCGCTCCATCTTCAGGTCGATGTCTCGGTCGATGCAGTTGTTGAACACGCAACCCGAGGCCACCACCAGGGACGTGCCGATCATCGCTGCCAGGAAAATGGCCAGATCGACATGCCCCTTCGAGGCCAGGAAGAATCCGCCTGCCACAGAAAGCACGTTACCGAAAATGATCCCCGGTTTGGTGATTTGGATAAAGTGCTTAAAGGACATCCGGACTTACCTCACTTCGCCATCATGAAGGTGTGGATGCTGAACATGATCCACAGCGACAGACCCACCAGTAGGACAATCACCAGTGCGGCGAAGACAAACGCGATCACGTTGTTACGCTGAGCCTGCGAACGATCCAGGTGGAGGAAGTACACCAGGTGCACCAGCATCTGGATCACGGCGAATGCCAGGACGATCCACAGGGTGATCGACTTCGGCAGCGATGGGTACATCACCAGGCCGAACGGGATCACCGTCAGGATGACCGACAGGATGAAGCCGATGGCGTAGGACTTGACGCTGCCGTGGCCGGCGTCGTCGTGGGAATGTGATGTGTTAGCCATTTACATAGTCCCCATCAGGTAAACAACGGTGAATACGCAGATCCACACGACGTCCAGGAAGTGCCAGAACAGGCTCAGGCAGCTCAGACGGGTCTTGTTGGTCGCCGTCAGGCCGTTTTTCTGCACCTGATACATCATGATCGCCATCCAGATCAGACCGCTGGTCACGTGCAGACCGTGGGTGCCGACCAGGGTGAAGAACCCGGACAGGAAGCCGGAACGGCTAGGACCGTAGCCTTCGGAGATCAGCAGGTGGAACTCGTTGATCTCCATGGCGATAAAGCCGGCGCCGAGCAGGAAGGTCATGGCCAGCCAGCCCAGGACCTGGCTCTTCTTGCCCTTGAACAACGCCAGCATGGCGAAGCCGTAGGTGATCGAACTGAACAGCAGCAGAGCGGTTTCGCCCAGTACGTACGGCAGTTCGAAGATGTCGTGGCCCGACGGGCCACCGGCGACGTTGTTTACCAGTACCGCGTACACCGCGAAGATCGACGCAAACAGGATGCAGTCGGTCATCAGGTAGAGCCAGAAGCCGTATACGGTCATCTCGCCCGAGTCGTGGTGATGGTCATCATGCCCATGTCCATCGACATGGGTGTGTCCAGCATTGGTCACTAAGTTCGACATGGTTTAAGCCTGTTCCAACGAGGTTTCAACACGGGTGGCGGTGGCTGGAATTTTCCCGGCCGCTACCAGACGCTTGTGCTGCTCGGCTTCGATGCGCTCGATCACGTCGACCGGCACCATATAGCCCTGATCATCACGCGCAGCGTGGATCACGAAGTACACCACGGTGCCGACCAGACCGAAGGCGGCCAGCCACCAGATGTGCCAGATCATCGCGAAACCGAACACGGTCAACAGTGCGCCCATGACCACACCGGTCGCGGTGTTGTTGGGCATGTGGATCGGTTCGTAACGGCTTGGCGCCTGGTACGCAGTACCGTTTTCCTTGGCTTCGGTGAACGGATCGATCACATCGGCTTTTGGCAGTACGGCGAAGTTGTAGAACGGTGGTGGCGAGGAGGTCGACCACTCCAGGGTATGGGCATTCCACGGGTCACCGTGTTCGCACATGTTTTCTGGCTTGTTGCGATCACGCACGCTGACGTACAGCTGGATCAACTGGCAGGCGATGCCGACAGCGATCATCACGGCGCCGAACATGGCGACGTACAGGTACGGTACCCATTCCGGGTTGGTGGTGGCGTTCAGGCGACGGGTCATGCCCATGAAGCCCAGGACGTAGAGCGGCATGAATGCGACGAAGAAGCCGGTGATCCAGAACCAGAATGCAGCCTTGCCCCAACCTTCGTGCAGCTTGAAGCCGAACGCTTTCGGGAAGTAGAAGCCGAAACCGGCGATGTAGCCGAACACGGCGCCGCCGATGATCACGTTGTGGAAGTGCGCGATCACAAACAGGCTGTTGTGCAGGACGAAGTCAGCACCCGGGATGGCCAGCAGTACGCCGGTCATGCCGCCGATGGCGAAGGTCACCATGAAGCCCAGGGTCCACAGCACTTGGCTGGTGAAACGCAGACGGCCCTGGTAGATGGTGAACAGCCAGTTGAATAGCTTCACACCCGTGGGGATCGAAATCAGCATCGTCGCCAGGCCGAAGAAGGCGTTGACGCTGGCACCCGAACCCATGGTGAAGAAGTGGTGCAGCCAGACCATGAAGCCCAGGACCGAGATCGCGCCCGAGGCGTAGATCATCGAGTGGTGGCCGAACAGTTTCTTGCCAGTGAAGGTCGAGATGACTTCGGAGAAGATCCCGAACGCCGGCAGAATCAGGATGTAAACCTCGGGGTGACCCCAGGCCCAGAACAGGTTGACGTACATCATCGGATTGCCACCAAGTTCATTGGTGAAAATGTGGAAATCCATGTAACGGTCAAGCGTCAGCAGTGCCAGGGTAGCGGTCAGGATCGGGAACGAAGCGACGATCAGGACGTTGGCCCAGGTGCAGGTCCAGGTGAAGATCGGCATGTCCATCAGCTTCATGCCCGGGGTACGCATTTTCAGCACGGTAGCCAGGAAGTTGACCCCCGTCAGCGTCGTACCTAACCCGGATAGCTGTAGCGCCCAGATGTAGTAGTCCATCCCCACGCCCGGACTGTATTGCAGGCCCGACAGCGGCGGATAGGCAACCCAGCCGGTCTTGGCGAATTCGCCAACGCCCAGGGACAGGTTGATCAGCACCACGCCGGACACCAGCAGCCAGAAGCTCAGGGAGTTCAGGAACGGGAAGGCAACGTCACGCGCGCCGATCTGCAGCGGCACTGCAAGGTTCATCAGGCCGGTGAAGAATGGCATCGCCATGAAGATGATCATGATCACACCGTGAGCGGTGAAGATCTGGTCATAGTGTTCAGGAGGCAGGTAGCCCGGCGAACCCTCGGTGGCCATGGCCAGTTGGGTACGCATCATGATGGCGTCGGCAAAGCCGCGCAGCAGCATGACCATGGCGACGATGATGTACATCACGCCGATTTTCTTGTGGTCGACCGACGTCAGCCACTCGGTCCACAGGTAGGTCCACTTCTTGAAGTAGGTGATTGCAGCGAACAGCGCCAGACCACCGAGCGCGATCATGGCGATGGTCACCATCACGATCGGTTCGTGGAACGGGACCGCTTCCCAACTTAATTTACCAAACATCGTTTACTCCTCTGCCCCGGCAGCTGAATGCGATTCCATGTCCGTAGCGGCCACTTCTTTCTCTTTCTTCTCGTGCTTGACCTTCGGACCCGGTTTCATGCCCTCGTACTTGTCGACGATGATCTGGAACAGGTTCGGCGTGACCGAGGAGTAGAGTTCGACTGGGTTGTTCTGGCTCTGCTTGGAAAGGGCTGCGTATTCAGCTTGTTCAAGCTGTTTAGGTGCCTTTTTGACTTCGCTTACCCAGGCGTCGAACGCTTCCTGGGTGGTGGCGATTGCCTTGAATTTCATACCGGTGAAACCAGCGCCGCTGTAGTTGGCGGAGATACCGTCCATTTCAGCGTTCTGGTTGGCGATCAGGTGCAGCTTGGTCTGCATGCCCGCCATCGCGTAGATCTGGCCGCCCAGGCCCGGGATGAAGAACGAGTTCATCACGGCGTCCGAGGTCACCTTGAAGTTGATCGGGGTGTGCGCCGGGAACACGATCTTGTTGACCGTGGCAATGCCTTGTTCCGGGTAGATGAACAGCCACTTCCAATCCAGCGCGACCACTTCGATGGTCACCGGCTTGACGTCGGATTCCAGCGGACGGTACGGGTCCAGGGCGTGGGTCGACTTGTAGGTGACGTAACCCAGGGCAATGATGATCAGTACCGGGACAGCCCACACTGCGATTTCGATCTTGGTGGAGTGGTTCCACTTGGGCGTGTAGGTGGCGCTGGTGTTGGACGCACGGTACTTCCAGGCGAACAGGAAGGTCATGACGATGACCGGAACCACGACCAGGAGCATCAGCAGCGTTGCGGTGATGATCAGGTTTCGCTCGTCCAGGCCGACCTGGCCCTTGGGATCGAGCAAGGTCATGTTGCAGCCTCCCAGCAACAGCGTGCCGAGCAGCGGCAATAAGCCTAGTAGTCTGGGGTACCTGTTTTTACTCATCTCACGACCTCTAAAGCAGCTTGCGCAATGCAGTTGGGTTTTGATCGCCAACACTTCACCCTGCCAAGGGTTGGCATTTTTCTTGGATTGAATAAGGGCTTGCCCGTCACGCGTTAAACGCTGATTGACACATCCTGGGCCAGCGGTGAGTTCTTATTCGAATTCGTGGTCAAAGGCCTTGTTACAGACCAATTCCATTTGGTGCGGATAATTGGAAAGGCACCGACACCTGGGGTCGCACGAAGCCATCGAACCGCTCCTCGACCACCCTTTTCTGCTCAGGGGTGAGCAGTGCCGGAATTTCAGTGCGGGCGATTGTAGATATGTAACGTTTTATAAACCATGTCTCATCTCGAAATAATTTTTATCGGATACGGCAACAATCATTAACCAATCCTGTAAAGACTGCCGATTTTATCGCGATTAATTCTCAACAAGAACCCCAAAATTTGTAGGTCTACTGGGCGCAGTTCAGACAGTTTCTGGGTCCAACCTTCGCCCGTCAGGCTCGCCAAAGCCCCCTTTTCACAAGGCCTGTGGCCATTCGCCCAAGCCTGTTAAAACTGCCTGGCGCGGCATGCTGGCTGGCTTTTGGCCAATTCCGAGGCTGGGCAAATCTTTGTATCTTTCCATGCCAGAACACAGAGTTTGAAATGCATTGCGACACTTGAGCTGTGACAACATGTCGCACACTTGTCGCGCCCGCGATTGCCCCACATCACGAACTTTTTCCCGCCCCGCCGAAACGTCAAACGCCCCGGCCTCTTTCGAGGACCGGGGCGTTTTTTGTGCAGCGACGGTGGCTGAGGGTATCGGCCTCAGTTCAGCGGTTTGCGGTTGCGCGAAACCAGCAGCGGTACCAGCACCACGGTCAGCACAAAGGCCAGCAGGGCCCACTGCGCCAGCGACAGGCCGAGGATCGGCGGATAAGGCGTGGAGCAGAAACCGTCGACCTGGAAGCCCAGCGGGAAGATCTTCGCCAGTGGCAGGCCATCGACGATCGGCTGCAGCACATCGATGCCGCAGCTCACCGATGGATAGAACTGGGTGTAGACGTGATGGGCCGCGGTGCCCGCGCCCGCCAGGGCAAAGATCACCACCAGGGTCTCGAATACCGTGACGCTGCGACGGGTGCGCATGGCCGCCCCGGCGAACGCACTGAGGGCGATCAGCAGCAACGCGTACCGTTGCAGGATGCACAGTGGGCACGGCGCTTCGCCCAGCACGATCTGCATGTACAGCGCCCCCCCGATCAGCGCCAGGCAGATAATGCCCAGCAACACCAGAAAGCGCCGCTCACGGCCCAAGCGCATCGAATCCTCGTTCATTCCCGTTTCCTTCGTCATAAATGCTGGCTATGGCCGCCAGTTTACACGCCAGGCGTGTGCATGCAGCACGTGGCGTGGGGGCGAACCTTTGGCTGGGAATTAACAGTGGGAGGTATTAACAGCGGATTAACCCTTGGGGTCGGTGTTGACGCGCATGACGCCATCGCGAGCAGGCTAGCTCCCACAGGGGGAGATCCGTACCCCAGGAAAAAGCAGGCCGGCCGGTAGGCCGCCTCGCCCGCCCTTACCACTCAGGCCGACCGGCAGGTCGCCGTGCTTTTGCTCTTGATCCACCCGCCCCATCGGCAGGCTGAGCGAAGGTGTACATCAGGGGGGAGGCGCGGAGCGCCGTGCGGCGCAGCCGCATACATCGAGAGGAGGTGCAGCGAAGCAAACCGGAGGCGATGCCCCCGGATGGATACCGTAGCGAAGGGACCCCGAGCCTTAGCGAGGGGCCGAACGCCTGGGGCAAAGACCTTTGGTTACTTTGGGGCGTTTGCCAAAGTGACCCGCCGTAAGGGCGGAACCATTAGCCGCCACAACCGCAGCAATGGATATACCCCAAATCCAAGATCAAAAGATCACAACCTTCAGCAGCTCCCACAGACCCTCAACACCATAGAATCTCCCACCGTTGACCTTGCCTCGACTAAAGACTGGTGGAAGCGAGCCTGCACGCGATGGGGGCGACTCGGCCTGACCAAGTCGCCCCCTTGCCGTCATTCCAACGCCGCCGCCGGCCCAAAGAACTCGTAACGGCTCTGGCTCGGCGGCACACCCAGCGCCTTGAGGTGACGCTTGATCACCGCCATGAAGCCCTTGGGGCCCAGGAAGTAGGCGTCCAGGTCCCGTTGCTCGGGCAGCCAGTGACCCAATTGCTCCTGGCTCAGCAGCCCGACCTGGTCGGCTGCCGGGCTGACCCCGTCATCTTCGGCGTAGCAGTAGAAGCGCTTGAGTTGGGGATGACGCTCGGCCAGGTCGTCGATCCAGTCGCGGAAGGCATGCACCCCGCCGTTGCGCGCGCAGTGGATAAAGTGCACCGGCCGCTCGGTGGCCAGGGCCGCTTCGAGCATGGCCAGGGTCGGGGTGATGCCCACCCCGCCGCTGATCAGCACCAGCGGCTTGTCGCTGGCCGTCAGGGTGAAGTCGCCAGCCGGGGGAAACAGCTCGATGTGGGCACCGACCTGGAACTGGTCATGCAGGTAGTTCGACGCGCGGCCACCGGCTTCGCGCTTGACGCTGATGCGGTACTGGCCGTCAGTGGCCAGGGACGACAGCGAGTAGTTGCGACGAATCTCTTCACCGTCCAGCAGCAGCTTCATGCCGATGTACTGGCCAGGCTCTGCGGCAAGGATCGGGCCTTTGTCCGCCGGTTCGAAGTAGAACGAGGTGATTTCCGCGCTCTCCTCGACCCGCTGGGTCAAGATGAACGCCCGCGCCCCGCGCCAACCGCCAACGGCCTCGGCTTTCTGGTCGTAGATCGCGGCTTCGGCACCGATCAGGATCTCGGCCAGTTGGCCGTAGGCCGCGCCCCAGGCACTCATCACTTCGGGCGTGGCGATCTCGTCGCCGAGCACTTCACTGATGGCGCGCAACAGGCAGCTGCCGACAATCGGATAGTGCTCAGGAAGAATCTGCAGGGCCACGTGCTTGTTGATGATCTTCGCCACCAAGTCGCCCAACTGGTCGAGCTGGTCGATATGCCGGGCGTACATCAGCACGCCGTTGGCCAGGGCCCGAGGCTGGTCGCCGCTGGCCTGGTGCGCCTGGTTGAACAGCGGGCGCACTTGCGGGTATTCGCTGAGCATCATGCGGTAAAAGTGAGTAATCAGGGCTTCACCACCGCTTTCCAGCAGCGGCACAGTGGATTTGACGATGGCACGGTCTTGGGCACTCAGCATAAGGGGATGAACTCCTGAACGACTGCTTTTAATGGATTGCCCTTTGGGTATCAGTTTCCATGCCAATAATTAAATCCTTATAAATCAATGATTTAATTAATATGTAGTCATAACGACCCTTAGGGTTTTATAGTCACCTCGACTACATGGAGTCAATATGACTGCAAAATCCTTGCTGACCACCCTACTGCCCCTGGTCTCTGACCTGTCCCGCGAACTGCCCGAAGGCGAGCGCTACCGGCGCCTGCTGGAAGCCATGCGCGCCCTGCTGCCCTGCGATGCCGCCGCCCTGCTGCGCCTGGATGGCGAATGGCTGGTGCCACTGGCGGTGGACGGCTTGAGTACTGACACCCTGGGCCGGCGCTTCAAGGTCAGCGAGCACCCGCGCTTCGCGGCACTGCTCAGCAGCCCTGGCCCGACGCGCTTTGCCGCTGACAGCGAGCTGCCGGACCCCTATGACGGCCTGGTGGAGGGCCTCGACGAGCACCTGGAGGTCCATGATTGCATGGGCTGCCCACTGTTTATCGATGAACGGCCCTGGGGCCTGCTGACCCTGGATGCGCTGGACCCGGAGCGCTTTGAACCCATCGAACTGGATGCCCTGCAGGCCTTCGCCAGCCTTGCGGCCGCCACGGTCAACGCCGCCGAGCGCATCGAACGGCTGGCCAATCGGGTCGAAGACGAGCACCAGCGGGCCGAGGTCTATCGCCAGGCCAGCGGCCAGCAGGACCGCGAACTGATCGGCCAGAGCAAGGCGCACAAGCGCCTGGTAGAGGAGATCAAGCTGGTGGGCGGCAGCGACCTGACGGTGCTGATCACCGGGGAAACGGGGGTCGGCAAGGAGCTGGTGGCCCAGGCGATTCACGCCGCATCCGCGCGGGCCCACAAGCCGATCATCAGCCTCAACTGCGCCGCCCTGCCCGATACCCTGGTGGAAAGCGAGCTGTTCGGCCACGTGCGCGGGGCCTTCACCGGCGCCACCAGTGACCGGCGCGGCAAATTCGAGTTGGCCAATGGCGGCACCCTGTTTCTCGACGAAGTCGGCGAGTTGTCCCTGACGGTGCAGGCCAAATTGCTGCGGGTCCTGCAAAGCGGCCAGTTGCAGCGCCTGGGGTCGGACAAGGAGCATCAGGTCGACGTGCGCCTGATCGCCGCCACCAACCGCGACCTCGCCGAAGAAGTGCGCAGCGGCCGCTACCGTGCCGACTTCTACCATCGCCTGAGTGTGTATCCGTTGCGGGTGCCGGCCCTGCGTGATCGCGGGCGGGATGTGCTGTTGCTCAGTGGCTATTTCCTCGAACAGAACCGCTCGCGCATGGGCCTCAACAGCCTGCGCCTGTCCAGCGATGCCCAGGCGGCGCTGCTGGCTTACAGCTGGCCGGGCAATGTGCGCGAACTTGAACACTTGATCGGCCGCAGTGCCTTGAAGGCTCTGGGCAACTCCCGCGAGCGGCCGAAGATCCTCAGCCTCGGCGCGGCCGACCTGGACCTGCCCCATGACCCCCTTGAGGCCACCGCAGCCCCTGCGCCTGCCGAACCGGCGCCGGCACTGGAGGTGGGCGGCGACCTGCGCCAGGCCACCGAGCACTACCAGCGCCAACTGATCAGCGCCTGCCTGGAGCGCCACCAGCACAACTGGGCCAGCGCCGCCCGCGAGCTGGGCATGGACCGGGCGAACCTGGGGCGACTGGCCAAGCGACTGGGCATGAAATGATCGCAGCCCCTGCAACTGCCGAAAGCTGCGTGAGAGGACGCCGCCCTCGCCAAGCCAGTCACCGCGCGGCGACTGCGACAAAGGTTGTACCGACCCTAAAGCCTGCCCCCGACAAGTCGATAACCCGTTATCAATAGTTGTCGGCGCTCCCGCGATCCCCCGTCACCTTTTCCACAGAAGGTTTTTATGTCCTCCACCAAAGCCCGCGCAGATTCACTTTCGCTTCTGCTGTTTACCTTGCGCAGTGGCAAGCTGATGGCGATCAACCTGCTGAAAGTCAGTGAAATCATCCCTTGCCCACCGCTGACCCGGCTACCGGAGTCGCACCCCCACGTCAAAGGCATCGCCACCCTGCGTGGCAACTCGCTGTCGGTCATCGACCTGAGCCGGGCCATCGGCGAGCGCCCCCTGGCGGACCCGGACGGTGGCTGCCTGATCGTCACCGACGTCAGCCGCTCGAAACAGGGCCTGCACGTGCAGGCGGTGAGCAAGATCGTGCACTGCCTGACCTCCGACATCCGTCCGCCGCCCTATGGCTCGGGTGGCGGACGTTCCTACATCACTGGCGTGGCCTCGGTCGATGGCACACTGGTGCAGGTGCTGGACATCGAAAAAGTCATCCACGGCATTGCCCCGGAGCCGGTGCCAGTGGCGCCCACCGAATTGAGCATGGAAGATGCCGAGTTGCTGGGCAACGCGCGCATCCTGGTGGTCGACGACAGCCAGGTGGCGCTGCAACAGTCAGTGCACACCCTGCGTCACCTTGGGCTGTTGTGCCACACCGCACGCAGCGCCAAGGAAGCCATCGACTGCCTGCTGGAACTGCAAGGCACCGCGCAACAGATCAACCTGATTGTCTCGGACATCGAGATGTCGGAAATGGACGGCTACGCCTTCACCCGCACCCTGCGCCAAACCCCGGATTTCGCCCACCTCTACGTGCTGCTGCACACCTCCCTGGACAGCGCGATGAACAGTGAAAAAGCCCGACTGTCCGGCGCCAATGCGGTGCTGACCAAGTTCTCCTCGCCGGAGCTGACCCAATGCCTGATCGACGCCGCCAAAGCGGTGGCGCAGCAAGGCCACTGAGCCATGGCCCCGGCTTACTGCCTGTTATTGCGCCGCGACCTGGCCGGCCCCCTGCCGCCCAGCACATGGCCAGCAGGCATCCGCCTGGACACCTACCAACCGGCGCTGGCCGAGGCGGTGCATCAATTGCTGGAGGCCGGTTATCGCCAGGGCGGTGGTCAGGTGTCGACCCTGGCTATCTGGCGCGAACGTTTTGAGCGCGACCCCGAGTACGATCCACACCTGTGCGTCATTGCCACGGACGCCCAGGGCCTCGTCGGCGTGATCCAGTGTTGGACCAGCGCCTACATCAAGCACCTGGTGGTGCATCCCCGCGCTCAGGGACAAGGGCTGGGTCGGGCGTTGCTGTTGCATGCCTTCAGCCTGTTCCAGCAACGTCGCGAAGGGTTTGTCGATTTGAAGGTACTGGAAGACAACCTTCGGGCACGGCAGTTGTACGAGCGTTGTGGCATGCGCCTGATCCGCCGGGAACCCGTTCCCGACTGAGGACCTCTCCCCCCCCTCCATCAGGCATACTCCCTCTCTATTTTCCAGGAGCCCTGCCATGCGATCCCCTGCCCTGCTTTTCATCGCCCTGACCAGCCTCGCCCTCCACGCCCAGGCCTCGACCCCAGATGCCTGGGCCGCCTACGACAAGACCGTACTCGCCAGTTGCACCAATGCCGGCCAGTTGAGCCACGCCAAGCCGGTGGGCAACGCCGCGCAGTTCGATGATCGCGTCGGCTACAGCGCCTTGCTGCTTGAGGGCCAGTACCCGCAGAAGCACATGAAGGGGCAGCGGGGCACGGAGCTGTGCCTCTACCACAAGAAGAGCAAGACGGCCCATGTCACTGAATGGGACTCGGTGCGCCCGGCCACCCAGGGCCAATGACTGGCGCACAACTTGCTTTGCACCAGGCCCAGGCGGTGTTTTTTTGTCATCGCTGATGCTTTCGGACTGTGACCGCTCCCATGAACACATCGTTTTCCTGCGTAGGCTGCGGCAAATGCTGCAATGACCACCATGTGCCCCTGACCCTCGCCGAGGCCCGTATGTGGGCGGCGGATGGCGGCGCGGTGATCGTGCTGGTCGAGGGGTTCCTGGACAACGGCCTGGGCTTGCCGCTCGCGCAGCGCGAACACGCCCAACGCCGCTCCGTGGTAGTGCCCTGCGGTGACACCCACGCCTACGTGACCATTACCTTCGCCGCCTTCAACGTGGGCCGCTGCCGGAATCTTGACGAAGACAACCTGTGCCGGATCTACGAGCGTCGGCCGCTGGTGTGCCGGATCTACCCGATGGAAATCAACCCGCACATTCCCCTGACACCGGGGGCCAAGGACTGCCCGCCCGAGTCATGGCAGCAAGGGCCTGAGTTGATCGTTGGCGGCCAGTTGGTCGACCAGCCGCTGGCGAGCCTGATCGAACAGTCGCGCCAGGCCGATCGGGACGATATTCAAGCCAAGGAAGGGATTTGCGCACAGTTGGGGATTGGCACCACCGCCCTCAAGGGCGACGGTTTTACCGCCTATCTGCCCGACATGAGCGCGTTTGCCGCCGCCATGGACCGGGCCCAGGCCGAACCGCTATCGGGCTCGGTCGGGCAGTGGCAGTTTCATCTGTCAGGACCCGCGCTCGCCGATCAGGTGCTGGCCGCCGGCGCGCTGGTGACGACTGAGCAGCCCCTGACTTACGCCTTTATCTCATTACAGGCGGCTTAGGCCACAAGCGCAGTGGCCTGATGACCACTGCGCAAGGCAAGGTCCACCGATCAGCGCTTGCCCATCGAGCGACGGGTGCCTGGCGGCGCGGCGCCCGGCACCTTGGTGTGGCCATTCTTGGCGCCGTTCTTGTACCACGGCTGGTTGCCGGCCTTGGCCGCGGCCAGTTCACCTGGCTTGAACGGAAATTTGAAGGCCGGGATCGCGGCGTTGCTGTCGCTGTCGGCGCTGGAGTCGACGCTGTCTGGCAGGTCAGCCTGGTCGTCAGCCGCAGGCGCTTGTGTCGGGGAAGTCATGAATGCTCCGGGTGTAGCGTTGAGTCGCGCCCGGATGATGGGTCGCGAAAAGCCGGCAGTATAGCGGGAAGAGCAGTGGCTAGCTGCAAGCTTCAAGCTTCAAGCTGTCCCCCCTGTCAGTTAGCCGTCACGCTGCTGACCGGATCGCGGGGCTATAACGGATGCATACTGGCTACGTATCCGACCCACCGGCCCCGGCGACTGACCTGATGCCCAGCAAAAAAACCACGCTCCTGCTTGTCGGTACCCTTGTCGTGCTTGTCGCTGCCGGGGCCTGGGCTCTGCTCCGGCCGGCGTCGAGCAAACTCGCCGCGCCGACGGCGGTGCCGGTGCGTGTGATCAGCGTCGCGCAGCGCGATGTACCGCGTTATGTCAGCGGCATCGGCTCGGTGCTGTCGTTGCACAGCGTGGTCATTCGCCCGCAGATCGACGGCATCCTCACCCACCTGCTGGTCAAGGAAGGCCAGCGGGTAAAGGCCGGCGACCTGCTGGCCACCCTCGATGACCGCTCGATCCGCGCCAGCCTCGACCAGGCCCGCGCGCAACAGGGCGAAAGCCAGGCCCAGTTGCAGGTGGCCCAGGTCAATCTGCAGCGCTACAAGCTGCTGAGCGCCGATGACGAGGTGTCGAAGCAGACCTACGACCAGCAGCAGGCGCTGGTCAATCAGTTGAAAGCCACCCTGCTGGGCAACCAGGCCGCCATCGATGCGGCGCAGGTGCAACTCTCCTACACCCAGATACGTTCACCGGTGACCGGGCGGGTCGGGATTCGCACCGTGGACGAGGGTAACTTCCTGCGCATGAGCGATACCCAAGGGTTGTTCTCGGTGACCCAGATCGACCCGATCGCCGTCGAGTTCTCCCTGCCACAACAGATGCTGCCGACCTTGCAGGGCCTGATCGGCGCGACGCCCGCCGCCAAGGTCAACGCCTACCTGGGGGGCGATACCGATGGCCAGACCGGCGATTTGCTCGGGGAAGGCCACCTGACGTTGATCGATAACCAGATTAACGCCAACACCGGCACCATTCGCGCCAAGGCCGAATTCGACAACCCCGGGCAAAAGCTCTGGCCCGGGCAACTGGTGACGATCAAGATCCAGACCGCGCTGGACAAGGCGGCCCTGGTAGTACCGCCGAGCGTGGTCCAGCGCGGCCTGGACCAGCATTACGTGTACCGGGTCACGGAGGGCAAGGTCGAATCGGTGCCGGTGCAAATGGTCTACCAGAACAGTGACCTGAACCTCATCACGGGGGTGCAGGCCGGTGATGTCCTGGTCAGCGATGGCCAGTCGCGCCTCAAGCCGGGGAGCCGCGTGCAGATCCTCGACGAACCACCGGCACTGACCCAGGCCACCGTCTCGGAGCAGCAGCCATGAAGGCCCGTGGCGGGATCAGTGCCTGGTGTATCGATCACCCGGTGGCCACCGTCCTGTTGACCTTCGCCCTGGTGCTGATGGGCCTGATCGCCTTTCCCCGATTGCCGATTGCGCCCCTGCCGCAAGCCGAGTTCCCGACCATCCAGGTCAACGCCCTGCTGCCCGGCGCCAGCCCGGACACCATGGCCTCGTCGGTGGCCACGCCCCTGGAGGTGCAATTCAGCGCCATCCCCGGCATGACCCAGATGACCTCCAGCAGCGCCCTGGGCTCGACCAACCTGACCCTGCAATTCACCCTCGACAAGAGCATCGACACCGCCGCGCAGGAAGTCCAGGCAGCGATCAACACCGCCGCTGGCAAACTGCCCAGGGACATGCCAACCCTGCCGACCTGGCGCAAGGTCAATCCGGCCGACAGCCCGGTGCTGATCCTCAGCGTCAGCTCGACGCAAATGCCCGGCACCGAGCTCAGCGACTACGCCGAAACCCTGCTCGCTCGCCAACTGAGCCAGGTCGACGGCGTCGGCCAGGTCAATATCACCGGCCAGCAGCGCCCGGCCATTCGGGTCCAGGCCTCGGCGGACAAGCTTGCCGCCATCGGCCTGACCCTGGCCGACATTCGCCTGGCCATCCAACAGGCCAGCCTCAACCTGGCCAAGGGTGCGCTGTACGGCGAGTCGAGCATTTCCACCCTGGCGACCAACGACCAACTGTTCCACCCCGAGCAATATGGCGAACTGATCGTCTCCTACAAAAACGGCGCGCCGGTGCACCTGCGCGATGTCGCCCGGGTGGTCAACGGCGCGGAGGACGCCTACGTGCAGGCCTGGTCCGGCACGCAACCGGGGGTCAACCTGGTGATGTTCCGCCAGCCAGGGGCCAACATTGTCGAGACCGTCGACCGCATCCAGGCGGCGTTGCCCAGCCTGCAGGCGATGCTGCCGGCGTCGGTCGAGGTCAAGGTGCTGATCGACCGCACCCAGACCATCCGCGCCTCGCTGCACGAGGTGGAGCTGACGCTGTTGATCGCGGTGTTGCTGGTGGTGGCCGTGATGGCGCTGTTCCTGCGCCAGCTGTCGGCGACGCTGATCGTCTCCAGCGTGCTCGCGGTGTCGTTGATCGCCAGTTTTGCCCTGATGTATGTGATGGGCTTCAGCCTTAACAACCTGACCCTGGTGGCGATCGTGATTTCGGTCGGCTTCGTGGTCGACGATGCGATTGTGGTGGTGGAGAACATTCACCGCCACCTGGAGGCCGGCGACGATAAACGGGAGGCGGCGATCAAGGGCGCCGGCGAGATCGGCTTCACCGTGGTCTCGATCAGCTTCTCGCTGGTGGCGGCGTTTATTCCATTGCTGTTCATGGGCGGGGTTGTCGGGCGCCTGTTCAAGGAGTTTGCCTTGACCGCGACCTCGACCATCCTGATTTCGGTGGTGGTGTCCCTGACCCTGGCCCCCACCCTGGCCGCCCTGTTCATGCGCGCGCCGGTGCATCATGCCCATGCCAGGCCGGGCTTCGGCGAACGCCTGCTGACCCTGTATGAGCATGGCCTGCGCCGCGCCCTGGCCCATCAGAACGTGATGCTGGGGGTGTTCGGCCTGACCCTGGCCATGGCCGTGGCCGGCTATGTGTTTATCCCCAAGGGGTTTTTCCCGGTGCAGGACACCGGGTTTGTCCTCGGCACCACCGAAGCCGCCGCCGACATCTCCTATGGCGACATGGTGAACAAGCACCTGGCGATGGCGCAGATCGTCGCGGCCGATCCCGCCGTGCAGGCGTTTTCCCACTCGGTCGGGGTGTCGGGCAGTAACCAGACCATCGCCAACGGTCGCTTCTGGATCGCCCTCAAGCCACGGGGTGAGCGCGATGTCTCCGCCAGCCAGTTCATCGATCGGATTCGTCCGCAATTGATGGCGGTCCCCGGCATCGTCCTGTACCTGCGGGCCGGGCAAGACATCAACCTCAGCTCCGGCCCCAGCCGGGCCCAGTACCAGTACGTGCTCAAGAGCAACGACGGCCCGACCCTCAACCTGTGGACCCAGCGCCTGACGGAAAAACTGCGCGGTATGCCGGCCTTCCGTGACATTTCCAACGATCTGCAACTGGGCGGCAGCATCACCCACATCACCATCGACCGGGCAGCCGCCGCGCGTTTCGGACTGACCGCCAGCGATGTCGACGAGGCACTCTACGACGCCTTCGGCCAACGCCAGGTCAACGAGTTCCAGACCCAGATCAACCAGTACAACGTGATCCTCGAACTGGACACCCGGCAACGGGGCAAGGCCGAAAGCCTGGCGTATTTCTACCTGCGCTCGCCCCTGAGCGGCGAGATGGTGCCGCTGTCGGCGCTGGCCCGCTTCGACGCACCGACCATCGGCCCGCTGTCCATCGCCCACGATGGCATGTTCCCCGCCGCCAACCTGTCGTTCAACCTGGCGCCGGGAGTGGCCCTGGGCGATGCGGTGATCCTGCTCAACCAGGCGAAAGCTGAAATCGGTATGCCGAGCTCGGTCAACGGCAACTTCCAGGGCGCGGCCCAGGCGTTCCAAAGCTCGCTGGCCAGCCAGCCATGGCTGATCCTGGCGGCGCTGGTGGCGGTGTACATCATTCTCGGGGTGCTCTATGAGAGTTTCGTGCACCCACTGACGATCATCTCGACCCTGCCCTCGGCCGGCCTCGGTGCCTTGATCATGTTGTGGCTGCTGGGCCAGGATTTTTCGATCATGGCGCTGATCGGCCTGGTGCTGCTGATTGGCATCGTCAAGAAAAACGGCATCCTGATGATCGACTTCGCCCTCGACGCCCAGCGCAATGGCGGGCTGACGCCCGAGGACGCGATCTATCAAGCCTGTATCACGCGCTTTCGGCCGATCATCATGACCACCCTTGCCGCCTTGCTGGGTGCCCTGCCGCTGATGCTGGGCCACGGCCCCGGCGCGGAGTTGCGCCAGCCACTGGGGATTGCCGTGGTCGGCGGCTTGCTGGTCAGCCAGGCGCTGACGCTGTTTACCACGCCGGTCATATACTTGTGGCTGGAACGGCTCTTTCACCGGCCTACACCAGCACCGACGCTGGCGACCACACACTGAGGCGGGTCATGCGCGTCCTGATCGTTGAAGACGAAGAAAAAACCGCGGACTACCTGTATCGCGGCCTGACGGAACAAGGCTACACGGTGGACGTTGCCCCCGATGGCATCGAAGGCCTGCACCTGGCGCTGGAAAGCGACTACGCGGTGATTGTCCTCGATGTGATGCTGCCGGGGCTGGATGGCTACGGCGTGCTGCGGGCCCTGCGGGCGCGCAAGCAGACGCCGGTGATCATGCTCACCGCCCGCGAACGGGTCGAGGACCGGATTCGCGGCCTGCGCGAGGGGGCCGACGATTACCTGGGCAAGCCCTTCTCGTTCCTCGAACTGGTGGCCCGGCTGCAGGCCTTGACCCGCCGCAGTGGCGGCCACGAACCGGTGCAGGTGAGCGTGGCCGACCTGTGGATAGATTTGCTCAGCCGCAAGGCCACGCGCGCCGGCACCCGTCTGGACCTGACCGCCAAGGAGTTCTCCCTGCTCAGTGTGCTGGCCCGGCGCCAAGGGGAAATCCTGTCCAAGACCGCGATTGCGGAAATGGTCTGGGACATCAATTTCGACAGCGATGCCAACGTGGTCGAGGTGGCGATCAAGCGCCTGCGGGCGAAGATTGACGGCCCGTTCGAGGAAAAACTGCTGCACACCATCCGCGGCATGGGGTATGTGCTGGAGAGCCGACGTGCCCCGTAACTCCATTGCCCTGCGCCTGAGCGCCATGTTCACCCTGGTGGCGGCGCTGGTGTTCCTGTTGATCGGCGGGGCCTTGTATCAACAGGTCGACAAGGGCCTGGGCCTGTTGCCGGAAGCGGAACTGGATGCACGCTACAGCGTGCTCGAATCCACGGTGGGCCGTTACGGCACACCGGAGCATTGGGTGAAGATCAACAACAAGCTCACGTTGCTGGGCGAAGAAGACAAGCGCATCCGCTTCTGGATCATCAGTGGCGAGCGCCGCTACGAGTACGGCGACATCTCCCCACAGATCCGCGCCTTCGCCGAGGGCCCGCTGGGCATGCGCGACCTGCAGTTACCGCAGCAGCCCTACCCGCTGAAGGTGCTGGTCAGCCAGTTCCCGGCCAAGGATCAACGCCCGCCCCTGCGCTTCATGATCGGTATCGACACCCAGGCCGTCCATGAAACCCAGCACCATCTGCTGATTGCCCTGATCAGCCTGGCGATCGTTGGCGTGCTGTTGGCCTCGGCACTGGGCTATTGGGTCGCGCGAATCGGCCTCAAGCCGCTGATCAAGCTGTCCCAGGAAGCACAGCGCCTGACACCGCCGCTGCTGTCGGCGCGCTTGCAGTTATCGCCCTTGCCACCGGAGCTCGGTCAATTCGTCACCTCGTTCAACTCGACCCTGGAGCGGGTCGAACAGGCCTATACCCGCCTGGAGTCGTTCAACGCCGACGTGGCCCACGAACTGCGCTCACCGCTGACCAACCTGATCGGCCAGACCCAGGTGGCCCTGACGCGCGGGCGCTCGGCGGAACACTACTTCGAAGTGCTGCAATCGAACCTGGAAGAGCTCGAGCGGCTGCGCTCGATCATCAACGACATGCTGTTCCTGGCCAGCGCCGACCAGGGCAGCAAGGCCACCAAACTCACCAGCACCTCGCTGGCCGATGAAGTGGCGACCACCCTGGATTACCTGGATTTCATCCTCGAAGACGCCCAGGTCCAGGTCCGGGTCAGCGGCGATGCCCAGGTGCAGATCGAAATCGCCCACCTGCGCCGGGCCTTGATCAACCTGCTGAACAACGCGGTGCAGCACACCGCGCCCGGGCAGGTGATCGAGGTACGGATCGACGCCGAAGAACATCAGGTTCGCCTTGGCGTCGCCAATCCCGGTGAGCCCATCGCCCGCGAGCACCTGACGCGCCTGTTCGAGCGCTTCTACCGGGTCGACGCCTCGCGCAGCAACAGCGGCGCCAACCACGGCCTGGGGCTGGCCATCGTCAAGGCGATTGCGCTGATGCACGGCGGCGATGTGTTTGTGCGCAGTGACGACGGGGTCAATACCTTCGGTCTCTACCTGCCCATTTAGTGGCAGCCACAGGGTGGGCGCCGCGCCCACTATTGCTGTTCACGCAACAGTCCTTTCTGCAATCCGCTCTGTTTCCTTTTACCCGGCCCCCTTATCTTTGCCCGCACCAAACAGCACTTGCCAAGCAAGAAGGTTTTTCAGATGTCCAACAGTATGGGTATTGCCAGCGCGTTCGTTTTGTCGTCCTTGTTCCTTTCGCCATTGGCCATGGCCGAAGAGTCGCCCGCCTTTGTCGCGCAGAATGCCGCCCGGGCAGCCGCCTTCGACAAGGCCCAGCACGAACTGACCGCCAAGGCGAAAAACCCTGAGCACACCCCGCACGCAGCGACTGTCCAGGCTCAACCCCAGGTTGAGAAAGACAGCTGATCGCTCATCGTTTCGAGTTTCCCTCGACACTTCACTCGGCTCTTTCCCACGTGAAGTTGTCTTAAAAGCCGCTGCTATCAGCGGCTTTTTTTTGTTGTGTGTTTGCCCCGCCCGTACGCGTCCCCCGTCATAAGAAACACCAGATTTCAAACAATGCCCCTACAGGTCATTGCGCCAAGGAGCTGTATCCCACGTGAGTATCACCGTCAAACTGAGTCCCCTGTTCATTGCAATCGCCGCAACGATCACCGCCGCCCAGGCCGCCGAAAATTCCCCGCGCGAAGGTTTTGTCGAGGGTTCCAGCCTCAACCTCAGTGCCCGCAACTACTACATGAACCGCAATCGCCTGCAGCAGGCTGACGACAATATCGAGTGGGGCCAGGGTTTGCTGGGGCTCTTCGAGTCGGGTTATACCCAAGGCCCACTGGGTTTTGGCCTGGATGCCCATGCCATGCTCGGGCTGAAGCTTGATGGCGGGGGCGGCACCGACGGCTCCAGCATCCTGCCGATCAGCGATGGCAACGGCAAAGCCCCGGGGTCGTTTTCCACCGGCGGTGCGACCCTGAAAATGCGTGCCATGGACACTGAGCTCAAGGCCGGTGACCTGTTCCTCAATAACCCGGTGATCGCCGGCGGCATGAGCCGCCTGTTGCCGCAGACCTTTCGCGGCGTCAGCCTGAGCAACCAGAGCTTCGATGGCTGGCTGCTCGAAGGGGGCCAGGCCAGTTTCACCAAGCCGTACAACCAGAGCGGACATCAGCGCATCGGCACCTCCTACGGAACCTTGGCCGACGGTGACGAAAGCCGCCACCTGAACTGGGCCGGCGTGGCCTGGAGCGCTGTGCCGGAGTTGAGCAGCAGCCTGTACGCCTCCGAGCTCAAGGACGTGTGGAATCAGTACTACTACGACCTCGACTACCGCTACGCGCTGAGCGATCACGTCAGTCTGAACCCGGGCCTGCACTACTATCACACCCAGGACAGTGGCGAGGCGCTGCTGGGGGCGATCGACAACAACACCTACAGCCTGCATGTGACCCTCGGTGTCGGCAATCACGCCATCACGGCCGCGTACCAGCGGGTGAACGGCAATACCCCGTTTGACTACATCGCCCAGGGCGACAGCGTCTACCTCGACAATTCGCAGCAGTACTCGGACTTCAACGGCCCCAACGAGCGTTCGTGGAAGCTCAAGTACGCCTATGACTTTGCCGGTGTCGGCGTGCCGGGCCTGACCTCGGCCCTGTCCTATTCGCGCGGTACCCTCGACCTGAGCAAGGTGGCCCCGGACAGCCCGGGCTACGGCGCCTGGTACAACGCGCACGATCAGCACGCCAAACACTGGGAGCGTGATCTCGACCTGCAGTACGTGGTCCAGGATGGCACGGCGAAAAATCTCGCCGTACGCCTGCAATGGGCGACCAACCGCGGTGGCAACGGCTATGGCGCACTGGACAGCGACACCGATGAGTACCGGGTGATCCTCGACTACCCGCTGAACGTTTTCTAAGGCACGCCTACGCATACCTGAATGTGTGCGAGCCTGCTCGCGATGAACCTGAGAGCGCCGAGTGTTCACGGTATTTACGCGCTATCGTTCACGTCCATCGCGAGCAGGCCGCTAGCGGGCGCTCGCTCCACAAGAAGTGGCGTTCGATTAACTGATCGACATCAAGCCTTTGGACTGGCCTTTTGTCCGTATGGGATCTATACATGCACCCAGGCAAACCATTAACGAACTGATATCTGCAATGCCGCCCGGCCCGTCCGGGAACTACGCTGATGATGTCCCTCTGCAGAAATCAGAACCATGAGTGCAAGCCGTACGCACCTACACTTGACGGGCAACACCCACCGGCCGGAATTCATGCTGATTCTCGGCAGTTCGCTGACCGTGATTGCCATCATCGCCATCGTCACCTTCCTGCTGATACGCGAGCACGCCAATGCGATGCAGACGGCGACCCGCAGCGCGACCAATATCGTGCAGTTGATCGACGCGGATGTGCTGCGCAACGTCGAACTCTATGACCTGTCGCTGCAAGGCCTGATTGCAGCCTCCCAGCGTGACGACCTGAAACAGGTGTCGCCACTGATCCGCCACCTGGTGTTGTTCGATCGCTCCAGCACCGCGCGCTTCAAGGGCGACCTGCTGTTGCTGGACAAGTATGGCAACGTGATCGCCGACTCCTCCCTGGTGGAGCCCAAGCCGGGGAACTTCGCCGACCGTGATTATTTCCTGACCCATGCGTTCAACGATGACGCCGGGATGTTTATCAGTCGTCCGTTCAAGCCGCGCTGCGCGTGCCCCGAGAATGACCAGTGGCGTATCAGCTTCAGCCGGCGTATCTCCTCGCCCACGGGAGACTTCCTCGGTGTGGCCGTGGCGTCCATGCGCCTGTCGTACTTTGATGAGCTGTTCAAGAGCCTGAATATCGGCATCGACAGCACCCTCAATGTGCTGGACAACAACGGTATTCTGCTCGCGCAAAAACCCATGCTGCAGGACAACAGCATTGGCAAGAGCTTCGGCGCCCGGCCCAATGTGGTTCGGATCATGCGTGAAGGCACAGGCAGTTTCAGCAGTGTCTCGAGCATGGACCGGCGCAATCGCCTGTACACCTTCTCGCGTGTCGGCAACCTGCCGTTGACCGTGATCGTCGCGCTGTCCATGGACGAAGTCTTTGCCACCTGGAGGCGCACCGCCTATGTGATCAGTGGCGCCACCGGTGTGCTGTGCATCGGCCTGATGTGGTTGGCCCTGCTGTTGTGTCGCGAGCTGCGCCTGCGCCAGCATGCTGAGCAGGAACTGGCCCAGCAGGCCGCCATCGATGCGCTCACCGGCGTCGCCAACCGTCGCACCCTGGACCAGGTCTTGAATCGCGAATGGGCACGCGCCCATCGCACGGGTAACCCGCTGTCGGTGCTGATGATCGATGCCGACCACTTCAAGGCCTTCAATGATCGTCACGGCCATCAGGGCGGGGATGATGCGTTGCGTGTGCTGGCCCGGGTGATCAGCGAAAACACCCGGCGCCCGGGCGACCTGGTGGCCCGTTATGGCGGTGAAGAATTTGCCGCGGTGCTGCCCGAAACCGACAACGCCGGCGCGTTGCGCATTGCCGAGAACATCCGTGCCGCGGTCGAGCAACTGCCGCCGTTTGCCGCCGAGCAAACCCCTATGACGGTCAGTATCGGCCTGAGCACCTCCACCGGAAAACCCAACCAGAGCCTGGAAAACCTCATGTATACCGCCGACAAGGCCCTGTACCAGGCCAAGCACCAAGGGCGCAATCGGGTGGTCAGCGCCCAGCAGTAGTGCCGAACACAGGCATAAAAAAAGGCCACCCGAAGGCAGCCTTTAAAAACTAGAGAGGTTTTTACTTACACCGCCGCAACCGGGCGCATGTAAGAGATCGGAGCAGTGCTGGCGTCTTCAAAGGTCACGACTTCCCAAGCATCTGTCTGCTCAATCAGTTTGCGCAGAAGCTGGTTGTTCAGTGCATGGCCGGATTTGAAGCCCTTGAACTCACCAATCAGGCTATTGCCCAGCAGGTAGAGGTCGCCAATGGCGTCGAGGATCTTGTGCTTGACGAATTCGTCTTCGTACCGAAGGCCGTCTTCGTTCAGTACACCGTCCGCATCGACCACGATGGCATTTTCAACGCTACCGCCGAGTGCGAGGTTATGCTTGCGCAGGTACTCGATATCACTCATGAAACCAAAGGTCCGGGCGCGGCTGACTTCTTTTACGAACGAAGTGCTGGAAAAATCCACGCTGGCACTTTGGGTGCGGTCACGAAACACCGGGTGATCGAAATCGATCTCGAAGCTCACCTTGAACCCTTCGAAAGGGACAAAAGTGGCGCGCTTGTCGCCATCTTCCACTGTCACTTCACGCAGGATGCGGATGAACTTCTTGGCGGCATCCTGTTCTTCCAGGCCAGCCGATTGAATCAGGAATACAAAAGGTCCAGCGCTACCATCCATGATTGGCACTTCGGACGCGGAGAGCTCGACGTAGGCGTTATCGATGCCCAGGCCAGCCATGGCCGAGAGCAAGTGCTCCACCGTGTCCACTTTGACGTCACCGTTGACCAGAGTGGTCGACATGGTGGTTTCGCCAACGTTTTCTGCGCGAGCAGGAATCTGCACCACAGGGTCGAGATCGGCACGACAAAACACAATGCCAGTGTCGACAGGTGCAGGCTTGAGGGTCAGGTAGACCTTCTCCCCGGAGTGCAGGCCGACACCTGTGGCACGGATAATATTCTTCAGGGTGCGTTGTTTAATCATGGCATGGGCCGCTTCAGCGCAAAGTGCGAACTGGTATCAACAAAGGCTGGCGATAATAGCAGACCAGACCTTTGCTGAACACCAATCAACTTAATACGCCTGATACATTTCATCAATCGGCCTGACGACGCAGGAATGCCGGAATGTCCAGGTAATCCAGATCGTCTTGCGGATTGAGCTTTGCCGCCGCCGCTGCGCCGGCCTGAGCCTGGTTGCGCATCACGGTTGGACGGTCCAGGTCGCGGTAGTTCACCGACGGCATTTCCGGACGTGCGGCAGCGGCAGCAGGGGCCGGGGCGCTGGTCATGGAAGTGTGGACGGTGTTGTCGATGACCTTGACCGGCTTCTCGATTTTCGCGCCCAGACCGGTAGCAACGACGGTCACGTGCAGTTCGTCGCGCATGTCCGGATCGATAACGGTACCGACCTTGACCATGGCGTGCTCGGAAGCGAAGGCTTCGATGATGCTACCCACGTCGGAGTACTCACCCAGGGACAGGTCAGGACCGGCGGTGATGTTCACCAGGATGCCGCGCGCACCTTGCAGGTTCACGTCTTCGAGCAACGGGTTGCGGATGGCCGCTTCAGTCGCTTCACGTGCACGGTTCGGACCGCTGGCGCAGCCAGTGCCCATCATCGCCATGCCCATTTCGCTCATCACGGTACGCACGTCGGCGAAGTCGACGTTGATCATGCCCGGACGCTTGATGATGTCGGAGATACCGCGCACGGCACCGGCCAACACGTCGTCAGCCTTGGCGAAAGCCGACAGCAGGCTGGCGTCCTTGCCGAGGATGGTCAGCAGCTTCTCGTTGGGAATGGTGATCAACGAGTCGACGCTTTCGGACAGCAGACGGATACCTTCGTCGGCCAGCTGCATGCGCTTGCGACCTTCGAACGGGAACGGACGGGTCACCACCGCAACGGTGAGGATCCCCATTTCCTTGGCCACTTCGGCAATGATTGGCGCAGCACCGGTACCGGTACCACCGCCCATGCCTGTGGTGATGAACACCATGTTGGTGCCTGCCAGCACTTCGGCAATTCGCTCACGGTCTTCCAGGGCGGCCTGACGACCGACCTCAGGGTTCGCGCCGGCGCCCAGACCTTTGGTCACGCCGGTGCCCAGTTGCAGGATGGTCCGCGCGCTGATGCTTTTCAGCGCCTGGGCATCAGTGTTGGCGCAGATAAATTCAACGCCTTCAATGTTGCTCTTGACCATGTGGTTGACAGCGTTGCCGCCGCCTCCGCCAACACCGATGACTTTGATGACCGGGCTTGCGGGGATGTTGTCTACGAGTTCGAACATTTTCCCTCTCCTTCAATTCTCTAGTTTTTTTCGCCTACTGCGCCTACTGCTTGTAACGGTGTTGCGGTAAATCTTCAGAAATTGCCCTGGACCCAGCTCTTGATGCGGTCGAGCAACGGGCTCTTGGCCTCTTCGTTGCTGTAGCTATCGCGGCTGCTGCTGATCCCCGAGAAGGAAATGCCGTCGGACTGCTTTTGCAGGCCGTACATCAACAAACCAACACCGGTTGAATAAATCGGGTTGCGCACTACATCGTCCAGACCCTTGACGCCATGGGGCACGCCCAGGCGGACCGGCATGTGGAAAATCTCTTCGGCCAGTTCCACCGCGCCTTCCATCTTCGACGTGCCACCGGTCAGCACGATGCCGGCCGGGATCAGGTCTTCATAGCCGCTGCGACGCAGCTCGGCCTGGATCAGGGTGAACAGCTCGTCGTAACGCGGCTCGACCACTTCGGCCAGGGCCTGGCGGGACAGCTCGCGGGGCGGACGATCACCGACGCTGGGGACCTTGATGGTTTCACCGGCACCGGCCAGCTTGGCCAGGGCGCAGGCATAACGAATCTTGATTTCCTCGGCGTACTGGGTCGGAGTACGCAACGCCATGGCAATGTCGTTGGTCACCTGGTCGCCAGCAATCGGGATGACCGCGGTATGGCGGATCGCGCCTTCGGTGAAGATCGCGATGTCGGTGGTACCGCCACCGATGTCCACCAGGCACACACCCAGCTCTTTCTCGTCATCGGTCAGTACCGAGTACGCCGAAGCCAATTGCTCGAGGATGATGTCGTCGATTTCCAGGCCGCAGCGGCGCACGCACTTTTCAATGTTCTGTGCCGCATTGACCGCACAGGTGACCACGTGGACCTTGGCTTCCAGACGCACGCCGGACATGCCCAGCGGCTCGCGCACGCCTTCCTGGTTATCGATCACGTAATCCTGCGGCAAGGTGTGCAGGACCCGCTGGTCGGCCGGGATTGCAACCGCCTGGGCGGCATCGAGCACGCGCTCGAGGTCGGCGGAGCTGACCTCACGATCACGGATCGCCACAATGCCGTGGGAGTTCAGGCTACGGATGTGATTACCCGCTACGCCGACGAACGCCGAGTGGATCCGGCAACCGGCCATCAGTTGCGCCTCTTCGATGGCGCGCTGGATCGACTGCACGGTGGACTCGATGTTCACCACCACGCCCTTCTTCAGGCCGCGGGAAGGATGGGTGCCGATCCCGACGATTTCCAGTTGGCCATCGGCCGCGACCTCGCCTACCAGTGCCACCACCTTGGAGGTACCGATATCCAGACCGACGATCATTTTGCCGCTTTGCACGTTTGCCATGGTCCTGCCTCTTCTCAATTCTTCGCGACGGCGGGTTGGGCCGTCGTGGGCGCTACAGGTTCCCGCCAGCCGACGGCAAGGCCGTTGGCATAACGCAGGTCGATGCGCGCAATGTTCGTAATCTGTTCTTTAAGCGTCTTGTCGTAGATGGCAAAGAAGCGGCGCATCTTTTCCACCAGGTTGCCGCGGCCCAACAACAACTCGATCCCCGGCCCCGCACTGCCGGCACCTGTGGTCAGGAACCAGCTGCCGCGTTCACGCAACTCCAGCCGGGCAATGGAAAAACCCAAGGGCCGAAGCATCTGGCTCAACACCTGATACTGCTGCATCACTTGCTGCTGGGCCCGCTGCGGACCGAACAACTGTGGCAAATGTTCGTAGTTGGCCAGCTCACGCGGGGTAAACGCCTGGCCCTGGTTGTTCAGCAGGGCCTCATCACCCCAACGGGCCACGGGCAGTTGTTCTTCCAGGCGAATCACCACCTGGTCAGGCCAGACGCGACGCACCTCGGCGTGGGCAATCCAGGGCATCTGTTCCAGTTCGGTGCGCATGCTCGCCAGGTCAATGGTGAAGAAGCTCGCCGCCACGTAGGGGGCGATCCGCTGCTGCACCGCTTGCTGGCTGATGTAGCTCAAGTCGCCCTGCACGTTGATCTTGGTGATCGGCCGGTCAGCGTAAGGCATCAGGCGCTGCGCGCCCTCGTAGGTACCAAACCCCAACGCCACCAGCAGCACCGGCCAGAACACCGCTTTGAGAAAACCAAAATTGGCTTTCGGCAGGCGCACCGACATCGGCTCTTTGGCCACCATTCGGCTGGCACCCCGCGGTACCGGCTTGCGGCCGGGTGCGGGTGGCTGATGACGTAGCTGGGCGCCTTGCATGGACTTACCCTCGCGGCTCAATGCTTGCAGCCAGGATCGCCAACACCAACTGTTGGAAATCCAGGCCGGCTGCCCGGGCCGCCATCGGCACCAGGCTGTGATCGGTCATGCCCGGTGCGGTGTTGACCTCGAGAAACCAGAATTGCCCTTCGGCGTCCTGCATCACGTCAGCCCGTCCCCAACCGGCGATACCCAGCGCCTCACAGGCTTTCGCCGTAAGGTCCATGAGCTCTTGTTCCTTGGCACTGTCGAGGCCACACGGGATCCGGTACTGGGTATCGGAAGCCAGGTACTTGGCGTCGTAGTCGTAGAAAGTGTGCGGCGTCCCCAGAGCGATCGGCGGCAACACCTGGTCGCGCAGCATGGCAATGGTGAACTCCGGACCTTGAATCCATTGTTCGACCAAGACTTGCGAGTCGTAGGTACTGGCCGCTTTCCAGGCGTCGGTCAACTCAGACGCTGATGTCACTTTGGCCATACCGATACTTGAACCTTCATGCGCCGGTTTGACGATCAAAGGGAAGCCCAGTTCCGTCGCAGCCGAAATACAATCGGCTTCGCTGCTCAGGACGGCGTGACGCGGGGTCGGAATACCCAGGGTGTGCCAGACCTGCTTGGTGCGCAGTTTGTCCATGGCCAGGGCCGAGGCAAGGATGCCGCTGCCGGTGTACGGAATGCCCAGGCATTCGAGCAGGCCTTGCATGCTGCCGTCTTCACCGCCCCGACCGTGGAGGATGATGAACGCACGGTCGATTTTTTCATTGAGCAGGCGTTGCAGGAAGTCGTCACCGACGTCGATGCCGAACGCATCTACGCCGGCGCTCTGCAGGGCATCGAGGACGGCGTTGCCGGATTTGAGCGACACTTCGCGCTCGGCGCTCTTGCCGCCGAACAGCACGGCGACACGCCCGAAGTCTTGTGGGGCGATGGTCGAGAACAGGTTGGCGTAGGCTGCAGTCATTTCAACTTCCCCTCGCTAGGCGCGACAACAGCGCCTGCGAACAACGAACTTTTCAACAGTTTGGGTGCGAGGCCACCGATATCACCGGCGCCCTGGCACAGAAGGATGTCACCAGCACGCAGCAACGGCTTGACCAGCGGCGCGAGGTCAACGCCGCGCTCGATGTAGATCGGGTCAAGCTGGCCACGCTGGCGAATGCTGTTGCACAGCTTGCGGCTGTCGGCGCCCGGGATCGGCTCTTCGCCGGCCGGATAGACTTCCATCAGCAGCAGCACGTTGGCGTCGGCCAGTACATTGACGAAGTCGTCGTACAGGTCACGGGTGCGGCTGTAGCGGTGCGGCTGGTAGACCATCACCAGGCGACGCTCCGGCCAGCCACCGCGCACGGCCTGGATGACCGCGGCCACTTCAGTGGGGTGGTGACCGTAGTCGTCCACCAGCATCACGCTGCCGCCTTCGACCGGCAGCTCGCCGTAGACCTGGAAGCGTCGACCGACACCCTGAAAGCCCGACAAGCCCTGGACAATGGCTTCATCGCTGACGCCTTCGTCGGTGGCGATGCAGATGGTCGCCAGGGCGTTGAGCACGTTGTGGTTGCCGGGCATGTTCACCGAGACATCCAGCGGCTCGCGATCGGGGCGCAGCACGGTGAAGAAAGTCTGCATGCCCTGCTGGCGAACATTGATCGCCCGCACGTCGGCGTCTTCGCTGAAACCGTAGGTGACGGTTGGGCGCTTGACCTGTGGCAGGATCTCGCGAACCACCGGATCGTCCAGGCACACCACCGCCAGGCCGTAGAACGGCAGGTTGTGCAGGAACTCGACGAAGGTTTTCTTCAACTTGTTGAAGTCGCCGTCGTAGGTCGCCATGTGGTCGGCGTCGATGTTGGTGACCACGGCCACCAGCGGCTGCAAGTGCAGGAAGCTGGCGTCGCTTTCATCGGCTTCGGCGATCAGGTAGCGGCTGGTGCCGAGCTGGGCATTGGTGCCGGCCGCATTCAGGCGGCCACCGATGACGAAGGTCGGGTCCAGGCCACCGGCGGCGAACACCGAGGCGATCAGGCTGGTGGTGGTGGTTTTGCCGTGGGTACCGGCGACGGCGATGCCGTGGCGGTAGCGCATCAGCTCGGCCAGCATCTCGGCACGGGGCACCACCGGGATACGCCGCTCGAGCGCGGTCGCCACTTCCGGGTTGGAGGTGTTCACGGCACTGGAGACCACCAGTACATCGGCATTCGCCGCGTTCTCGGCACGGTGGCCGAGGAAAATCTGTGCGCCAAAGGATTCCAGGCGCTCGGTCACGGGGGACGCCTTGAGGTCGGAACCGGACACTTCATAGCCCAGGTTCAGCAACACTTCGGCAATCCCGCACATGCCCACACCGCCGATGCCGACGAAGTGGATACGACGGATACGGCGCATTTCCGGCTGCGGCATGGCTTTCTGATTCTCAACCATGAACCACCTCCAGGCAGATATCGACCACGTTACGGGTGGCATCCGGTTTGGCCAGGCGACGAGCTGCGCCAGCCATGTCGTTGAGTCGTTGTGGTTGCATCAGGACCTCGGTCAGGCGCGCAGCCAGTTCTGCGGCGCCGGTCGTTCTTTGCGGCATCAGGAAGGCAGCGCCTTCACGAGCCAAATAATCGGCATTGCGGGTCTGGTGATCGTCGATCGCATGGGGCAGAGGCACCAGCATCGAGGGCAGACCGGCAGCAGCCAGCTCACTGACAGTCAGCGCACCTGCGCGACAGACCACCAGGTCGGCCCAGCCGTAGGCTTGGGCCATGTCTTTGATGAACGGCTGCACTTGCGCCTCGACACCGGCCGCGCGGTAGCGCTCGGCAGTCACTTCATCGTGGTTTCTGCCAGCCTGGTGGAACACTTCCGGGCGCAGTTCGACGGCAACCTGCGACAGGGCTTCAGGCAGCAATTTGTTCAAGGGTTCGGCCCCCAGGCTTCCGCCCAGGATCAGCAAACGCGCCTGGCGTCCGGCCAGGGCCGGGCGCGGGGTATCGAGGAACAACTCAGCACGCACCGGGTTACCGGTGGTCCGCCGGCTGCCACGGGCAGCAAAGGTATCCGGGAAAGCTTCGCAGACTCGCGCAGCCAAGGGCACCAGCAACCGATTGGCGGTACCGGCGACGGCATTCTGTTCGTGGACGATCACCGGCACGCCGGCCAGCCTGGCCGCTACGCCACCAGGACCAGTGACATACCCGCCAAAACCAAGGACGCATACCGGCTTCAACTGGCGAATGATCGCGCGCGCCTGGAACACCGCCTTGAGCAGCACAAAGGGCGCCTTGAGCAGGGACAACTTGCTCTTGCCGCGCAAGCCGCTGACGTTGATCAGGTGCAACGGCAGGCCCGCATTGGGCACCAGCTCGTTTTCGATGCCACGGGGCGTGCCGAGCCAGTGCACGGTGTAGCCGCGCGCCTGGAACTCGCGGGCACAGGCCAGCGCCGGGAATACGTGGCCACCGGTGCCGCCCGCCATGATCAGCACGTTAGCGCCCATGGGTTGGCTCCTCGGCAAAATCGCTCTCCTTGAATTCCATTTCTTCGCTGCCCAGGTGGGTCCGACTCTCCCACTCGATGCGCAGCAACAGCCCCAGGCACGCGCAGCAGATCACCAGCGAACTGCCGCCGTAGCTGAGGAACGGCAAGGTCAGGCCCTTGGTCGGCAGCAGGCCGACGTTCACCCCGATGTTGATCAGGAACTGACCGATCCACAGGAACGACAAGCCATAGGCGATGTACGCGGCAAAGAACTGTTTGGACTTCTCGGCCCAATAACCGATGTACATGCCGCGGATGCAGACAAAGGTAAACAGCGCGACGGTGCACAGCGAGCCAATGGCGCCCAGCTCCTCGGCCAGCACCGAGAACACGAAGTCGGTGTGGGCTTCCGGCAGGTAGAACTGCTTCTGCACGCTGTTGCCCAGGCCGACCCCCAGCCACTCGCCGCGACCAAACGCAATCAGGGCCTGGGACAGTTGGTAACCGGCGCCGAACTGGTCGGCCCACGGATCGGCAAAGTTGGTCAGGCGCGCCATTCGATAAGGCTGCACTTGAATCAGCAGCACCACGGCCGCCACGGCCAGGACCACCATCAGCGAGAAACGGAACAACCCGACCCCGCCGAGGAACAGCATCGCTGCCGCCGCCCCCATCATGACCACGGTGGCACCGAAGTCCGGCTCCATCAGCAACAGGCCCGCCATCGGCAGCAGCACGATGAACGGCTTGAAGAAACCCATCCAGCTTTCACGTACTTCTTTCTGCCGGCGCACCAGGTACCCGGCGAGGTAGATCACCACGAACACCTTGGCAATCTCGGAAGGTTGGACGTTGAAGAAGCTGAAGCCGATCCAGCGCATCGAGCCGTTCACTTCGCGGCCGATCCCCGGGATGATCACCATCACCAACAGGCCGAACGCGCCAATCAGCATCAGCCAGCCCAAGCGTTGCCAGGTGGCGATAGGAATCATCATGGTGACGATGCAGGCCCCGAGGCCAAGCAGGACGTAGATCAGGTGACGAATCATGTAATACAGGGCGCTGCCCGACTGCACGGCCGCCACTTCGGTGGAGGCCGATGCAATCATCACCAGCCCCAGGCCGATCAGCGCCAGGCAACCGGCGAGCATCGGGAAGTCGAGGTCGATCCCGCGCCCGGTAATGATCGGCGACGGGTAAGGCTTGATGATATTTCTCAGGTTCATGCCAAGTCCTCCACGGCCTGGGCGAACAGATGCCCACGCTCTTCGTAGTTCTTGAACATGTCGAAACTGGCGCAGGCCGGCGACAGCAGCACCGCATCACCGGGCTGGGCCACGGCGCGGCATTGTGCGACCGCTTCGACCAGCGAGTTGACGCGAATCAGCGGGACACCGTCGCCGATGGCCTGGCCGATCAGCTCGCTGTCACGGCCCATCAACACCACCGCCCGGCAGTTGGCCGCGACCGGGTCACGCAGGTCCTTGAATTCGGCACCCTTGCCATCACCGCCGGCAATCAGCACCAGCTTGCCGTCGATGTCGGCGCCCAGGCCTTCGATGGCCGCCAGCGCGGCACCGACGTTGGTGGCCTTGGAGTCGTTGTAGTAGCTCACGCCGTCCAAGTCACGCACCCACTGGCAGCGGTGCTCCAGGCCGGCGAAAGTGCGCAGGGTGGCGAGCATGGCGTCGAACGGCAGGCCCACGGCGTGCCCCAGCGCCAAGGCCGCGAGGGCGTTGGACTGGTTGTGGGCGCCACGGATTTTCAGCTCGCGCACCGGCATCAGGTTGGTGAATTCGAAGGCCAGGTATTTCTCGCCATTCTCTTCACGCAGACCAAAGGCCTTGAAGTCCGGTTTGCCCAGGCCGAAGGTCCAGCACGGCAGGGCCTCCCCCATCAACGGCCGGCTCAGGGCGTCCTGGCGGTTGACCACCACTTGTCGCGCGCCGCGGAAGATCCGGTGCTTGGCCAGGTGGTAGGCCGGCAGGCCGCTGTAGCGGTCCATGTGGTCTTCGCTGACGTTGAGCACGGTGGCCACTTCAGCGCCCAGGTGGTCGGTGGTTTCGAGCTGGAAGCTGGACAACTCCATTACATACAGCTCGATGTCGTCGCGCAGCAGGTCGAGCGCCGGCGTACCCAGGTTGCCGCCCACGGCCACCCGCTTGCCGGCCGCTGCCGCCATGTCGCCGACCAGGGTGGTCACGGTGCTCTTGGCGTTGGAGCCGCTGATGGCGACGATCGGCGCTTTCGCGTTACGCGCGAACAGCTCGATATCACCGGACAATTTCACACCACGGGCAGCCGCCGCCTGCAGGGCTGGAGTGGCCAGCGCCAGGCCGGGGCTCACGTAGAGCTCGTCGGCACGGCACAGGAACTCGACATCCAGCTCGCCACAACGCACTTCCACGTGCGGGTAGTCACGGCGCAGCGTGACCAGCTCCGGTGGATTTTCCCGCGTGTCCGCCACAGCAAACGCCACGCCCCGGTTCGCCAGGAAGCGAACCAGGGACATGCCGCTCTTGCCGAGGCCGACAACGATGCGGAAGTGGTCAGAAGCGATCAGAGACACTCGTTCTACCTCAGCTTCAGGGTGGCAAGGCCGAACAGCACGAGAATCACGGTGATGATCCAGAAACGGACGATCACGCGTGGCTCGGGCCAGCCCTTGAGTTCAAAGTGGTGGTGGATCGGCGCCATGCGAAACACCCGGCGACCGGTCAGCTTGAAGGACGCGACCTGGATCACCACCGACAGGGTTTCCATCACGAACACGCCGCCCATGATGAACAGCACGATTTCCTGGCGCACGATCACCGCGATGGTGCCCAGGGCCGCGCCCAGCGCCAATGCGCCGACGTCGCCCATGAACACTTGCGCCGGGTAGGTGTTGAACCACAGGAAACCCAGGCCGGCACCGATCAGCGCGCCGCAGAACACAATCAATTCACCGGCGCCTGGGACATAAGGGATCAACAGGTATTCGGCGAATTTCACGTTACCCGACAGGTAGCAGAAGATCCCCAGGGCGCCGCCGACCATCACGGTCGGCATGATCGCCAGGCCGTCGAGGCCGTCGGTCAGGTTGACGGCGTTGCTGGAGCCGACGATCACGAAGTAGGTCAGGACGATGAAGCCGGCACCCAAGGGAATGCTGTAGTCCTTGAGCATCGGCAGGATCAGGGTGGTCTCCACCGGGCTGGCGGCGGTCATATAAAGGAAGATCGCCGCGCCCAGGCCAAACACCGACTGCCAGAAGTACTTCCAGCGACTCGGCAAGCCACGAGAGTTCTTCTCGATGACCTTGCGGTAGTCGTCGACCCAGCCGATGGCACCGAACAGCAGGGTCACCAGCAACACAACCCAGACATAACGGTTGGTCAGGTCGGCCCACAGCAGGGTACTGACACCGATGGCGGACAGGATCAGCGCGCCACCCATGGTCGGGGTGCCGGACTTGGACAGGTGCGATTGCGGCCCATCGTTACGTACCGATTGGCCGATCTGACGATTCTGCAGGGTGCGGATCATCCACGGCCCGAAGCACAGCGACAGCGACAGCGCGGTCAGCACACCCAGAATCCCGCGCAGGGTCAGGTACTGGAAGACCGCGAAGCCTTTGTAGAACTGTTGCAGATACTCCGCTAGCAGCAGCAGCATTAATGTTTCTCCCCGCTCGAACCGCACAGAGCCGCAACGACGTTTTCCATCGCAGCACTGCGCGAGCCCTTGATCAAAATAGTGGTGGTTGAATCGTGTTCGGCGCCCAGCGCCGCAATCAGGTCAGCCTGAGTGGCAAAGTGACGAGCCTGCTCACCGAAGGCGGCGACGGCATGCGCCATCAACGGCCCCACGGCGTAAAGTGCAGACACCTTGCCGTTGGCATACGCGCCAACTTCGCGGTGCCCCTGCTCCGCCCACTCGCCCAACTCGCCGATATCTCCGAGCACCAGGACGGTGCGGCCGGAAAAGCCGGCAAGTATATCAACCGCCGCGCACATCGAGGTGGGGTTTGCGTTGTAAGAATCATCAATGACCCGCAGGCCATTGCTCGCCAGTTGCGCCACCGCGCGCCCCTTGACCGGTTGCACGGCGTTGAGGCCGGTAACGATGCCGAACAGCGACACCCCGAGGGCATGGGCGGCAGCGGCAGCCGCCAGGGCGTTGGCCACGTTGTGGGTGCCCAGCAGGTTCAACTGGACGTGCTCGACACCCAGTGGACTGTGCAGTTTGAAGGACGGACAGCCCCGTGCGTCGCGGCCCAGGTCGCTGGCATGGAAGTCGGCCTGATTGTCGAGCAGAGCGAAGCTCAGCACCTGGCGACCGGCTGCACGAGCCTTCCAGATGGCGAAGGCCTTGTCGTCCAGGTTCAGTACGGCGACGCCATCGGCGTCCAGCCCTTCGAGAATTTCACCCTTGGCCTCGACGATTTTTTCCGGCCCGCCGAACTCGCCGACGTGGGCGGTCCCGGCGTTGTTGAGTACGGCCACGTGGGGCTTGGTCATGGCCACGGTGTAGGCGATTTCGCCGATCCGCGAAGCCCCCAGCTCGATCACCGCGGCACTGTGCTCGGTCGCCAGTTCCAGCAGGGTCAGGGGCACACCGAGGTCGTTGTTCAGGTTGCCACGGGTCGCCAGTACGGGGCCGCGGGTGCGCAGGATGCTCGCGAGCATTTCCTTGACCGTGGTCTTGCCGCTGGAGCCGGTGATCGCCGCGACCGACTTGGTAAAGGCTGCACGGTTCAGGGCGCCCAGTTGACCCAGGGCCTGACGCGTGTCCTTGACCAGCAGTTGCGGCAAGGTGGCGTTGGCCACTTCGCGCTCGACCAGGGCGGCGACCGCACCTTTGCCGGCCACTTCATTGAGGTAGTCATGGCCGTCGAAACGCGGGCCGGCCAGGGCCACGAACAACTGGCCCGGCGCGATGGCCCGGCTGTCGATGCTCACGCCCTCGAAGCGGCTGTCGGTGCTGACCAGACGGCCACCCAGTGGACCCGCCACTTCGCTCAGTTGCAGGGGCTTAAGCATGGGTCACCTCCCAGGCGGTCAAGGCGCGATCGGCCTCTACCAGGTCAGAGAAGGCTTGGCGCTGGCCATTGATTTCCTGATAGTCCTCATGGCCTTTGCCGGCCAGGACAATCACGTCATCGGCGCTGGCGCCCGCAACGATTTCGGCAATCGCCTGGCCACGGCCGGCGACAAAACGCACGTTATCCACCGCGCGGAAACCGGCGCGGATGTCGGCGAAAATCTGCTGCGGGTCTTCGCTGCGCGGGTTGTCATCGGTCACCAGCACGCCATCAGCCAGGCGCTCGACCACTTCAGCCATCAGCGGACGCTTGCCGCGATCGCGATCGCCGCCACAGCCGAACAGGCACAACAACTGTCCCTTGGCGTGCGGACGCAGGGCCATCAAGACTTTTTCCAGGGCATCGGGGGTATGGGCGTAGTCGACCACCACCAATGGCTGCGAGCCGCCACCCAGGCGCTGCATGCGACCGGCCGGGCCTTCGAGTTTGGGCAGCACACGGAGGATTTCGTCCAGCGCGTAGTCCAGGCCGAGCAAGGCGCCGACCGCTGCCAGCACATTGCTCAGGTTGAAGCGACCGAGCAAGGCACTGCGCAAGTGGTGTTCGCCCTGAGGCGTCACCAGCGTGGCACGCACGCCCTCGTCGTCGAACTGGGCTTCGCGGCAATACAGGTAGGCGCTGGCGTCTTCCAGGCTATAGGTGATCAGGCGTGATTCGCCCTTGTCAGCAGCCAGTTGCCGACCGAATTCGTCGTCGAGGTTGACCACCCGGCACTTCAGGTCATTCCAGGCGAACAGCTTGGCCTTGGCTTCACCATAGGCCTGCATGGTGCCGTGATAGTCCAGGTGATCGCGGGACAGGTTGGTCATCACCGCCACGTCGAAGGCCAGCGCGCTGACGCGGCCCTGATCCAGACCGTGGGAGGAAACTTCCATGGCCACCGCCTTGGCACCGGCCTTTTTCAGGTCGGCCAGGGTGGCTTGCATGTCGATCGGGTTGGGGGTGGTGTGCAGGCCGCTTTGCAGCGCGCCGTAGAAACCACTGCCCAGGGTACCGACGATGCCGCAATGCTGGCCGAGCAAGTCCAGGGCCTGGGCAACCAACTGGGTCACGCTGGTTTTGCCATTGGTGCCGGTGACACCCACCAGGTTCAGATGACGGCTTGGTTCGCCGTAAAAGCGCCCGGCGATGTCCGACAGTTGCGCGGCCAGGCCTTTGACTGGAATCAACGGTACATCGGTAATCGGCAGGACGGTCGCGCCTTCGACTTCATAGGCCACTGCTGCCGCACCGCGTTGCAGGGCATCGGCGATATGGGCACGGCCATCGAACTTGCCGCCCGGCACTGCCAGGAACAGGTCCCCGGCGCGCACATTGCGGCTGTCCAGGGCCAGTTCGCGAATCAACAGGTCGCGGCCGGCGTGGGCGAAAATCTTGTTCAGGCTCAGAGACATCAGCCGCGCCCTCCGTTGGCTTTGAGTGGGATCGCCGGGGTGGCATTGGCTTGTTGGGTGGGCGGCAGGTTGTCCGGCGAGATGTTCATCAGGCGCAGGGTGCCCGACATCACTTTACTGAACACCGGAGCCGAAACCAGACCACCGAAGTAGCCGGCCTTGCTCGGTTCATCGATCACCACCACGATGGCAAAACGCGGGTCGCTCATCGGGCCGAAACCGGCAAACAGCGAGCGGTAGGAGTTGACCGCATAGCCCTTCAGCCCTGCGGAGGTCTTACGCGCAGTACCGGACTTGCCGGCCACGTGATAGGCCGGAACCTGCGCGCGGAACACTCCGCGCGGCGCCTCGATCACTTGCTGCAGCATGACCTGCATGGTCTTGGCGACGTCTTCCGGAATCACCTGGGTGGTTTGCGGCAGCTTGTCGGTCTTGACCAGGGTCAGGGGCGCGATACGGCCATTGTTGGCCAATGCCGAGAACGCGTGGACCAGTTGGATCGCAGTTACCGACAGACCGTAACCGTACGACAGCGTGGCCGTCTCGGCTTTGCGCCACTCGCGGTAGTTAGGCAGGTTGCCGACGCGCTCGCCCGGGAAACCGAGACCGGTGTCCTGGCCCAGGCCGATTTTCTGTGCCAGGCGGAAAATCGTCTCGCCGCCGATGTCGAAGGCAATCTTGCTCATGCCCACGTTACTGGAGTTGATCAGGATGCCGGTCAGGTCGAGCACCGGGCCTTCGCTCTTGGACACGTCACGAATGGTGTACTTGCCCAGTTGCAGGGTGCCCGGATAGACCTCGACCCGGTCGCTCGGCTTCCAGCGCCCGGTTTCCAGCGCGGCACTCATGGAAATGGCCTTCATGGTCGAGCCGGGCTCGAACACGTCGATCATCGCACGGTTGCGCATCATCGCTGGCTGCAGGTTGCGACGGTTGTTCGGGTTGTAGGTCGGCTGGTTGACCATGGCCAGGATCTCGCCGGACTTGACGTCCATGATCACCAGGCTGCCAGCCTTGGCGCCGTTCTCGATGATCGCGTTGCGCAGTTCGCGGTTGGCCAGGTATTGCAGGCGCAGGTCAATCGACAACGCCAAGGGCTTGCCGGCCTTGGCGTTTTTGGTGACTTGGACATCTTTGATCAGTCTACCGCGCCGGTCCTTGATGACCTGGCGTTTACCGGGGACCCCGGCCAGCCATTCGTCATAGGCCAGCTCCACACCTTCGCGGCCATGGTCGTCGATATCGGTAAAGCCAACCATGTGGGCGGTGACTTCGCCGGCCGGGTAGAAGCGCCGGAACTCTTCGATGCCATAGACGCCTGGCACTTTCAGGTCGAGCACCACCTGGCCTTGCTCCGGCGTCAGGCCGCGCACCAGGTAGATGAATTCTTTATTGGCCTGGGCTTCCAGGCGCTCGGCCAGCGCACGCGGGTCCTGGCCCAGGGCGGCAGCCAGGGCCGGCCAGCGGTCCTTGGCACCCTGCATTTCCTTGGCGTTGGCCCACAGGGTGGTGACCGGGGTACTGACCGCCAGGGGCTCACCGTTGCGGTCGGTGATCAGGCCGCGGTGTGCCGGAATCGGGATGTGCCGGACACTGCGCGCGTCGCCCTGGCCCTTGAGGAAGGCACGGTCGACCACTTGCAGGTCAATGATGCGCCAGGCAATCGCCGCCACCATGATCCCGAGCAAGCCCACGACCAAGCGAAACCGCCACGGAAAGAGTGCCCCCTCGAGTTTCATCATGGCGCCACCATCCGCACTTCTGCCGCGCCGGGAATGCGCATCTTCAGTTGTTCGGTGGCCAGCACTTCAATGCGACTGTGGGCGGTCCAGGTGCTCTGTTCGAGAATCAACCGCCCCCACTCTGCCTGCGCCTTGTCACGCACACTCAACTCGCCGTACAGCGAGTTGAGTAGTTGCCGATTCCAGTGGGCGCTGTAGGACACCGCGATCGCGGAAACCAGCACGCCGATAAACAGCAGCAGCATGATAAAGCTGCCGCCTGGAAGAGGCTTGGCGAAAAGCTTGCTCACCGCAGCTTCTCCGCGACACGCATGACGGCGCTACGGGAACGTGGGTTGGCTTTGAGTTCGGCTTCGCCGGCGAACTGCGCTTTGCCATGGACTTTGATTTTCGGCACAAAGGCTTCGAAACGTACCGGCAGGTTGCGCGGCAGGTTGTCGGTTTCACCCTTGACCAGTTTGCGCATGAACAGTTTGACGATGCGGTCTTCCAGGGAGTGGAAGCTGATCACCACCAGGCGGCCACCGATTTCCAGCGCTTCGAGCGCTGCTTCAAGGCCGGTTTCGAGATCGCCCAGTTCATTATTAACGTGGATACGCAGGCCCTGGAAGGCACGGGTAGCTGGGTTCTTACCCTTTTCCCACGCTGGATTGGCAACTTTCAGGACTTCTGCCAGGTCGCCGGTGCGCTCGAACGGCTTGATGTCGCGGCGCTCGGCCACGGCACGGGCCATGCGCCCGGAGAAACGCTCTTCGCCGTATTCCTTGAACACCCGGGCAATTTCTTCGACGGGCGCGGTATTGACGAACTCGGCAGCACTGATCCCGCGGGACGGGTCCATGCGCATGTCCAGGGGACCATCATTGAGGAAGCTGAAGCCACGCTCAGGGTCGTCGAGCTGGGGCGAAGACACGCCCAGGTCGAGCAGCACACCGCTGACCTTGCCGGCCAGGCCGCGCTCGGCAACTTCCGAACCCAGTTCGGCAAAGCTGCGCTGTACAACGACAAAGCGGCCGTCTTCGGCCGCTAGCGTTTGCCCGGTGGCAATCGCTTGAGGATCTTTGTCAAACCCCAGCAACCGGCCATCAGGACCGAGCTGGCTGAGTATCAGGCGGCTATGGCCGCCGCGCCCGAACGTGCCATCGAGATAGCAACCATCAGGGCGTACGGCGAGAGCCTCGACGGCTTCGTCAAGCAGCACGGTGATGTGGTTAAAGCCGCTATCAATAGTCACAGGATCAAATCACGCAGTTCATCAGGCATGGCGCCCGGTTGTTGAATAGCAGCCAGGTCAGCAGCAGACACTGCATCCCAGGCATCCTCGTCCCACAATTGGAACTTGTTCAGTTGGCCTACCAACATCGCGCGCTTATCCAACTTGGCATATTCACGCAGACGCGGTGGAACCAGAAAACGACCACTGCCGTCGAGCTCGAGGTCGACGGCATTACCAATCAGCAAACGTTGCAGGCGACGGTTCTCTTCGCGAAGCGAAGGCAGTGCGCGCAGTTTGGTTTCAATCAGCTCCCACTCATCGAGGGGATAAACACACAAACAAGGATCAACCGCATCAATGGTCACGATCAGCTGCCCGGAACTACGCGAAACCAACTCGTCACGATACCGGCTCGGCATGGCGAGACGGCCTTTTGCATCGAGACTGATAGCGTTAGCTCCGCGAAACACGTCAGCGTTTCTCCAAATTCTAGCGTTTTACGCTCAAAAAACCCACTTCATGCCACTTTCCGCCACTTGCGCACACTATAGGAATGCGCCTACCGCACCGTCAAGGCGCGCAGTAAAGGAAAACCCTTACAGATCGGAGATTTAGCGGTACAAAAGAAGGGGTTACGAGTATTTGGCGGATGACTGAGCTCAATAACTTGAAGCAGCGCAGGAGGCTACATTCAGAAGTTAAAGTAATTTGTTAAGAGTAAGATTTTTTCGGTATTACAAAAGCGCTTCTGCTATTGATTCAGCAGGGTGGGTAATTGCTACTACACGCGCGCCTCTACTAAGGGGTCTAACGAGATGGTGGCATATCGACATCAATTAACACATGCCCACAACATACTGCGGGCGGCGAACCGATAATACCAAGCCCCTGTGCCGGCGATTCAAGCACAAAAGCGAAAAAAGGTGGAGAGTCGATCTGTAAGCCGGGTTCTGTCTTGAACAGTCATTCGTCTACGATGGCCATCACTGGACACCTTTAGCAACCTACCCGGTCCCAGCGCGGGCCACGCCTTGGGACCCTATTTGGTCTTGCTCCAAGTGGGGTTTACCTAGCCACGAACTGTTGCCAGTCGTGCGGTGCGCTCTTACCGCACCTTTTCACCCTTACCGGCACCGAAGTGCTTAGGCGGTTATTTTCTGTGGCACTTTCCGTAGGCTCACGCCTCCCAGGCATTACCTGGCACTTCGCCCTATGGAGCCCGGACTTTCCTCCCCCCCCTAATTTTCATAGAGGGCAGCGACTGTCCAATCGACTCTCCGCCGCGAAGGTTAACGGCACAGCGCCCGAAGAACAAGCAATAAAAGCCTTTTGCCGCTCTGCAGACCCCGTTTTTACTCGCCCTTCTGTTTTTCCAGGGCCACTTGATAGAGCACATTCTTGCGCTCGCCGGTAATTTGCGCCGCCAACGCCGCGGCACGTTTGAGCGGCATCTCCTCGAGCAACAGATTGAGGATGCGCATGGCCTCGCTGCTGACGGCATCCTCAGTCTCCGGCGCGGTCCAACCCGCCACCAGCACCACACACTCGCCACGCTGCTGATTGCTGTCGCCCTCGACGAACCCGCGCAGTTCGGCCAGAGGCAGGCCCTTGAGGGTCTCGAAGGTCTTGGTCAGCTCGCGCGCCAGCAACGCTGGTCGTTCAGGGCCGAACACCAGCTCCATGTCCTGCAGGCATTCGAGGATCCGGTGAGGCGCCTCATAGAAGATCAGGGTCCGCGGCTCTTCCTTAATGGACTCCAGGCGCGCGCGCCGACCAACGGCCTTGGCCGGCAGGAAACCTTCGAAGATGAAACGGTCGGACGGCAGCCCCGCTGCCGACAATGCGGCGATCAGTGCGCACGCCCCGGGAACCGGGACTACATTGATACCGGCAGCGCGTGCCTGGCGTACCAAGTGATAACCCGGATCGGAGATCAGCGGCGTGCCGGCATCGGAAATCAGCGCGACATTGTCACCGGCCAGCAACCGCGTGATGAAGCGACTGCCCTCATCGCGCTCGTTATGTTCGTGACAGGCCGCCAGGGGGGTCACGATACCGAAGTGCTGCAGCAAACGCAGGGAGTGACGGGTGTCTTCGGCGGCGATCAGCGCCACCTCGCGCAAGATTTTCAGCGCGCGGGCACTGATGTCATCCAGGTTGCCGATGGGCGTCGCCACCACATAAAGCGAGCCAGCAGCGGAATTCAAAGCACCTGGAGCAGTCAAAGCGCACACCTCATGATCGGTAAAAGCGCCATTGTAGCGCGTAGATGCCTGCTGGATGCGCACCACTGTCATCAGGTCGCACTACCTTTTCGTGAGCCCGGCAACATTTACACGACCTAAATTGCACGATTCACGCCAGTAACATCGCGCCCCGGCCAGTGCTTGGGTACAATTCCACGCTAATTTGATCGAGTATCAGGAACACTTACATGATCGCTTGCCTGCGGCTGTTCACTGCCCTCTGCCTCGCTGCCCTGTTGGCGGCTTGCGCCAGCTCGCCCTCGTCCAGCCTTGGCGACCTTCCACGGACGGCCGATGCCAGTATCGAGCAATTGCTCGAACAGGCTGCCACCAGTAGCAATCCGGAAAAGGCTGCCCTGCTGCGCCTGAGCGCGGCCGACCTGGCTTATCGCCAGGGTAACGCCGGCCAGTCCGCGCAAATCCTGCAACAGGTTCCGCTGGACACGCTCAAACCGGGCCAGCAGGTCTATGCCAGCACCCTGGCCGCCGAACTGGCGATGACCCGCAACCAGCCCAAGGCCGCACTGACTGCCTTGAGCCACCCGAGCCTGCAGCGCCTGAGCGAATTGCCAGACGAGCAGCAGGTCCGCACCAGCACCGTACGTGCCCGCGCGCTCGAAGCCGATGGCCAAACCCTGGCCGCCGCCCGCGAGCGGATCGCCATCGCGCCGATGCTCGAAGGTGAGGCCGCGAGCAAGAACCACGAGGCGATCTGGGCACTGATCGCCTCGCTGCCCACCGACCAGTTGCAACCGATCACCGACGATGTACTCGGTGGCTGGATGAGCCTGGCCGTGGCGGTGAAAACCGCCGGCACCCTGGAACTGCAACAGGCCGCCATCGACACCTGGAAGGCCCAGCATCCGAAACACCCGGCCGCCCTGCAGTTGCCACTGCCACTGACCCAACTCAAGCAACTGGCCAGCCAACCGCTGGGCAAGATCGCCCTGCTGCTGCCCCAGGAAGGCCCGCTGGCCTCGGTGGCCAAGGCGTTGCGCGAAGGCTTCATGGCTGCTCACTACCAGGCCCAACAGGCCGGCCAGAACCCGCCAGCCATCGAGTTCTATGACAGCGCGCGCCTGACCTCGCTGGACGACTTCTATCGCAAGGCCCAAGCCGATGGCGTACAACTTGTAGTCGGGCCACTGGAAAAACCCCTGGTCAAACAACTCAACGCCCGCCCTCAGCTGCCGATTACCACCCTGGCACTGAACTACAGCGAAGGCGACCAAGGCCCGGCCCAACTGTTCCAGTTCGGCCTGGCAGCCGAGGACGAGGCGCGCGAAGTATCCCGTCGTGCCCGTGCCGATGGCCTGCATCGCGCTGCGGTACTGGTCCCCAAAGGCGAATGGGGCGACCGTGTCCTCAAGGCCTTTAGTCAAGACTGGCAAGGCAATGGCGGCACCATCATCGGCGTCGAACGCGTCGACCAACCCGTGCAACTGGCCCAACAGATCGCCGACCTGTTCCAACTGCGCCAGAGCGAAGGTCGCGCCAAGAGCCTGCAAAGCACCGTAGGCTCGCAGATCGCAGCACAACCGGCACGCCGCCAGGACATCGAGTTCATTTTCCTTGCCTCGACCCCGCAACAAGCGCAACAGATCAAGCCCACCCTGAACTTCCAGTACGCCGGTGACGTGCCCGTCTATGCCACCTCCCACGTGTACAGCGCCAGCGGCGACCAGAACCAGTACAACGACATGAACGGCGTGCGCTTTTGCGAAACCCCGTGGCTGCTTAACACCAGCGACCCGTTGCGCCAGCAAGTGACCGCACAATGGCCACAAGCCAATAGCAGCCTGGGCCGCCTGTACGCCATGGGCGTCGACGCCTACCGCCTGGCCCCACGCCTGGGTCAACTCAAGGCCCTGCCGGACAGCACCATCGAAGGCCAGTCGGGCAACCTGAGCATGAGCCCGACACAACGGGTTCAACGCCAGTTGCCTTGGGCGCAGTTCGTCAACGGCCAGGTTCAACGTCTGCCGGATACCCCGCGCTGATGCCCGACAGGTCACGCCAGCAAAGCGGTCGAGATGCTGAAAGCCAGGCGCTCCAGCATCTCCAGCAACAGGGACTGCGCTTGCTGGCGCAGAACTGGTTGTGTAAACGCGGCGAGCTTGATCTGGTCATGCTTGACGGCGATACAGTAGTATTCGTCGAAGTCCGCTACAGACAAAACACCCAATGGGGTGGCGCGCTCGGCAGTATCGATGCGCGCAAGCGTCAAAAACTGATACTCGCCGCGCAGTATTTCCTGCAGAGCGAGTCACGCTGGGCCGACTCCCCCTGCCGTTTTGATGTGGTTGCCATAGACAACACTGCAGCGCATCTGAACTGGATACGGAATGCCTTTGATAGCTGAGCGCTCTCGGGCAGGACCGTTTTTCACCCAACACTTTTGCTCTTTGCTTTGCGGGCCGCACATTGCTGTGCCACCAGGCCGCGCCACTTAAGGTCACACAGATGGACATGCAATCCCGAATTCGCCAGCTTTTTCAGGCCAGTATCGATACCAAGCAACAGGCGATGGACGTACTTGCACCGCACATCGAGCAAGCCAGCCAAGTGATGGTCAACGCCCTGCTCAACGAAGGCAAAATGCTCTCGTGTGGCAATGGCGGTTCGGCCGGTGACGCACAGCACTTCTCCTCCGAACTGCTCAACCGCTTCGAGCGCGAGCGCCCCAGTCTGCCGGCCATCGCCCTGACCACCGACAGCTCGACGATCACCTCGATCGCCAACGACTACAGCTACAACGAAATCTTCTCCAAACAGATCCGCGCGCTCGGCCAGCCCGGTGACGTCCTGCTGGCGATTTCCACCAGCGGCAACTCGGCCAACATAATTCAAGCGATCCAGGCCGCACATGATCGCGAAATGATTGTCGTAGCATTGACCGGTCGCGATGGCGGCGGCATGGCGTCGCTGCTGTTGCCCGAAGACGTGGAGATTCGCGTACCGGCCAACGTCACCGCACGCATTCAGGAAGTTCACCTGCTGGCGATCCACTGCCTCTGTGACTTGATCGACAGCCAATTGTTCGGGAGTGAAGAATGACCCCTAATCGCCTAGGCCTACTGGCCCTGACCCTGTGCCTCGGCATCAGCGGATGCACCTCGGTGGTGAACGCCAGCCGTGAAAGCCCCATTCAAGATGACCGCGGCACCCGCACCTTCGGCAGCAAGATCGACGACTCGCTGATCGAAACCAAGGTCGGCGTGAACGTGGCCAAGGCCAACCCGGACCTAGACACCCAATCGCACATCGTCGTCACCAGCTTCAATGGCGTGGTGCTGCTGGCCGGGCAAACGCCCCGCGCCGACCTCAAGGCCCAGGCCGAGCAGGCCGCTGCCGCTGTGCAGCGGGTCAAGACAGTACACAACGAACTGCAGGTGATGCAGCCCTCGTCGCTGCTGGCGCGCAACAACGACGCCTGGCTGACCACCAAGATCAAGACCCAGATGCTCACCGACGCCAGCATTCCCGGTTCGCGCATCAAGGTCGTGACCGAAAACGGCATCGTCTACCTGCTGGGCCTGCTGACCAAGCAGGAAGCGGCCCAGGCCACCAATCTGGTGCAGGGCGTTTCCGGGGTACAGAAGATCGTGAAGCTGTTTGAGTACATTGACTGATACTCCCCCCTGCAGGCGCACGGCTTGTCGGCGATGGCGATGGCGATTGTGAAATGGCCATCGCGAGCACGCCCGGCTCCTACAGCAATAAAAAAGGCGATCCATTCGGATCGCCTTTTTTATTACTTCACCACCTTCAAGCTTGGCCGTCCGCTAGGGCGCGGCGGCTCGTTGTCGGGTGGCGGCAGATCGTCTTCGGGCTCGAACTCGTCCTCGCCCTCTACCGGCGACTCCAAGTCAAATACCATACCCTGGCCATTCTCCCGGGCGTAAATACCCAGGATCGCAGCGATAGGCACGTACAGGGTGTGCGGCACACCACCGAAGCGCCCCTCAAAGCTCACTGCATCGTTATCCATGTGCAGATGACGCACGGCAGCGGGCGAAACGTTCAGGACAATCTGTCCGTCACTGGCAAAACCCTGCGGCACCTGCACCGAAGGAAACTCGGAGTTGACCAGCATGTGCGGGGTGCAATCGTTATCGACAATCCACTCATAGAGCGCACGGACGAGATAAGGACGACTGGAGTTCATAGCGGCTCCTTAAGCCTTAGCGCATATCGCGTTCGACACCAGACAGACTCGCCTGGAATGCCTCACGCGCAAACTGGCGCTCCATATAATCAAGCAGCGGCTTGGCCGGCCGCGGCAGTTCAATACCCAGAATCGGCAAACGCCAGAGTATGGGTAGTAGGCAGCAATCCACCAGGCTTTGTTCCTCACTGAGGAAAAACGGCTTGTCGGCGAACAACGGCGAGACACCCGTGAGGCTCTCTCGCAGTTCCTTGCGTGCCTGCACGCGCGCCGACTCCTTGCTCCGTGAATCCAGGATCAGATCCACCAGGCCACACCAGTCACGCTGGATGCGATGGATCAGCAGGCGACTATTGGCCCGCGCCACAGGATAAACCGGCAGCAAAGGTGGATGGGGATAACGCTCATCCAGGTATTCCATCACCACGGTCGACTCCCACAACGCCAGGTCACGATCGACCAGGGTGGGCAAGCTGCCGTAAGGGTTCACTTCGATCAGTTTAGGCGGCTGACGGCCCGCCTCCACGCTGATGATCTCGGCGCTGACACCCTTCTCTGCCAGTACGATTCGCACTCGGTGGGAATAGTGGTCGGCGGGGTCGGAGTAACAGGCCAACCGGTTGGTCACGCCCATGGCGGTCCTCCTCGCTTGTTGAAATTATCGAAAGCGGAAAAACGAGCGCGCCCAGAGGGCGTCTCCCGTAACGCCTGGATGACCAGACCCGTTACGTTTACAGAGACGCCCTTGGGCGCGCGCGATTAACAGCAAATGCTTGAAGCTAAATCAATGCACATCTTTCCAGTATTCGCGCTTGAGCAAGTAAGCGAATACGAAGAAGAACGCCAGGTACAACAGTACGTAGGTACCAATGCGCTGATGCTCCAGCTTAACCGGGTTAGCCGAGTAAGCGAGGAAGGTTACCAGATTCTTGACCTTCTCATCGAACTGCTCTTCGGTCAGGGCACCGGACTTCGGCACGATGGTCAACTGATCGCACGCTTCATGAGTCAGCGGCGTACCGGTCAGCGGATCATATTGCTTCTTGCCGTCTTCGACGATCGGCACCTGCTTGCAGCCTACGACCTGGCGACCTTGCAGGCCAACCAGCACGTTGGGCATGCCGACGTTCGGGAACACCTTGTTGTTCACGCCCCAAGGACGCGACGGGTCTTCGTAGAACGACTTCAGGTAACCGTAGAGCCAGTCAGTGCCACGCACGCGCGCCACCAGGGTCAGGTCAGGCGGCGCAGCGCCGAACCAGGCCTTGGCGTCTGCTGGCTGCATGCCGATGCTCATGTGGTCGCCGATCTTGGCGCCGGTGAACACCAGGTTCTTGAGCATCAGATCGTGAGGAATCCCCAGGTCGTCGGCAACGCGCTCATAGCGCTGGAACTTGGCACTGTGGCAACCCATGCAGTAGTTGGCGAAGGTACGCGCGCCATCTTGCATTGCCGCTTTATCGGAGACGTCGATGTCGACCTTTTCCAGCTCAGGACCGCCCGCAGAAGATGCGAACGAGAACACAGGCATAGCAGCAAGAATCAGTACAGCAAATAGCTTTTTCATCAGCCAGTCACCCTTTCCGGAACCGGTTTTGTCTTCTCGAGCCGGGTGTAGAACGGCATCAGAATGAAGTAGGCGAAGTACAGGAAGGTACATACCTGCGACAGCAGCGTACGACCTGGCGTCGGCGCCAGCACACCCAACACACCCAGGATCACGAACGAAATGCAGAACACCCAGAGCCAGATCTTGCTCATCCAGCCCTTGTAGCGCATGGATTTGACCGGGCTACGGTCAAGCCATGGCAGGACGAACAGCACGGCAATCGCGGCACCCATGGCGATAACACCCAGGAGCTTGTCGGGAACCGCACGCAAGATCGCGTAGAACGGGGTGAAGTACCAGACCGGGGCGATGTGCTCAGGGGTCTTGAAGGCGTTCGCCACTTCGAAGTTCGGCTTCTCGAGGAAGTAACCGCCCATTTCCGGGAAGAAGAACACGATCGAGCAGAAGATGAACAGGAACACCACCACGCCGACGATATCTTTCACGGTGTAGTACGGGTGGAAGGCAATGCCGTCCAGCGGTACGCCGTTTTCGTCTTTGTATTTCTTGATGTCCACGCCGTCCGGGTTGTTCGAACCCACTTCGTGCAGCGCCAGAACGTGCAGCACCACCAGGCCAAGAATGACGATCGGCAAGGCCACGACGTGCAAGGCGAAGAAGCGGTTCAGGGTAATCCCGGAAATCAGGTAGTCACCACGAATCCACTGGGTCAGGTCGTCGCCGATGACCGGAATCGCACCGAACAGCGAGATGATCACCTGGGCACCCCAGTAGGACATCTGGCCCCACGGCAGCAGGTAACCCATGAAGGCTTCCGCCATCAGGGCCAGGTAGATCAGCATGCCGAACACCCACACCAGCTCACGTGGCTTCTGGTACGAGCCGTAGAGCAGGCCACGGAACATGTGCAGGTAGACCACGACGAAGAACGCCGAAGCGCCGGTGGAGTGCAGCAGACGCAGGATCGAGCCGTACTCGACGTCGCGCATGATGTATTCGACGGAGGCAAATGCTTCTTCCGCCGACGGGGTGTAGCTCATGGTCAACCAGACACCGGTTACGATCTGGTTAACCAGAACCAGCAGCGCCAGGGAGCCAAAGAAGTAGAAGAAGTTGAAGTTCTTCGGAGCGTAATACTTGCTGAGATGGTCTTCCCACATCTTGGTCGCAGGAAAGCGCGCATCAACCCAATCCATGAACTTGCTCATCACGCGTTCTCCGTATCGACGCCGACGACAATGATGTCGTCCGACTCATAGGAATGCGGGGGAACTGGCAGGTTCAAAGGCGCAGGCTGCGATTTGAAGACACGGCCAGCCAGGTCGTAGTGGGAGCCATGGCAAGGGCAGAAGTAGCCGCCCACCCATTTTGGACCGAGGTCGGCCGGCGCCACTTCTGGACGGAAGGTCGGTGAACAGCCCAGGTGCGTGCAGATACCGATCAGCAGCAGCACTTCAGGCTTGATCGAACGCGTCTTGGGATCCACGTAGGTCGGTTGCACCGAGGCCTTGGAGTCCGGATCGGAGAGATCCCCCTCGATCTTCGTCAGGTTCCCCAGAATCTCCTGGGTACGGCGGACGATGAATACCGGCTGACCGCGCCATTCGGCAATCATTTGCTGACCTGGCTCGATTTTGCTGACATTCACTTTCACCGGTGCACCTGCGGCTTTCGCCTTGGCACTGGGAAACCACGACCCCACGAACGGGACCGCAGCCCCCACCGCTCCTGCAGCACCCACCACGGATGTGGCTGCTACCAAGAAGCGACGCCGGCCTGTATTCACGCCGTCATTGCTCATCCAGTCCTCTCCCATCAGCTTTGTGGCCTGTTAAATCAGGCATCTACTAAGTAAAAATCTGAACTTATAAAAATTTTGCAGAATGGTAATGAAAAGCCCCAATTCTGACAAGGTAATTACCACCCTCGGGTAGCGCCAAGCCTTGTAGTATAGGGCCTCTGCGGATGTGGCAAGTTGTCACACCAAAAAACACCGCCCATAAAAAACGCCCAGCTCCGCGAGGAGACTGGGCGCTTTGAACGCGAAAGCGAATTAACGCTTCGAGTACTGCGGACGCTTACGCGCTTTACGCAGACCAACTTTCTTACGTTCAACTTCACGCGCGTCACGGGTTACGAAGCCAGCTTTACGCAGTGCACCGCGCAGAGTTTCGTCGTAATCCATCAGAGCGCGAGTGATACCGTGGCGGATTGCGCCAGCTTGACCACTTACACCACCACCGATCACGGTGACGTAGATGTCGAACTTCTCGACAGTCTCAGTCAATTCCAGCGGCTGACGAACTACCATGCGGGCAGTTTCGCGACCGAAGAAATTATCCAGGGAACGGTTGTTGATGGAGATGTTACCAGTGCCCGGACGCAGGAAAACGCGTGCGGTTGCGGTCTTGCGACGGCCAGTGCCGTAATTTTGAGTCGCCGACATAATGAACTATTCCGTTAAAACTTCAGTTCTTGGGGCTGCTGAGCAGTATGAGGGTGAACAGCGCCCGCATAGACTTTCAGCTTACGATACATGTCGCGACCCAGTGGGTTCTTAGGCAGCATGCCTTTAACCGCGGTCTCGATCACGCGCTCAGGGGCTTTAGCGATCAGCTTTTCGAAGTTGATCGACTTGATGCCGCCCGGGAAACCGGAGTGGGAGTAGTAGATTTTGTCGGTGGTTTTAGCACCGGTTACACGAATCTGCTCAGCGTTGATAACGACGATGTAGTCACCGGTGTCAACGTGAGGAGTGTACTCAGCTTTATGCTTGCCACGCAGACGGCTCGCGATTTCGGTGGCCAGACGACCCAGGGTCTGACCTGCAGCGTCGACGACAAACCAGTCGCGCTGTACTGTTTCCGGTTTAGCAGTAAAAGTTTTCATTCTTTATAGCCTCAGGGGCCGCCCTGTAAATTAGACGGCGGATCTTACTGAATAGTGCGTACTTTGACAAGTCAAAGGCAGCCGGGTACAGACGCTATCGGGGGCTCGGGTCGGCGCGTCCGTTCAACGGCAAGATTCTTCGGCGGCGGCGCATCACTTCCACTGCAGAAAGAGGTGCGCAATTATGCAGATTGCGAAAAAATTTTCAACCTGCTTTTATGATTGTTTTGCCAAGGGAGCACCCGATGGACTATCGCCAGCTAGGCCGCACCGATCTGAATGTGAGCGCCATCTGCCTCGGAACCATGACCTGGGGTGAGCAAAACAGCGAGGCAGAGGCCTTCGCACAGATCGAACGAGCCAAGAGCGCCGGGATCAATTTCATCGACACCGCCGAGATGTACCCGGTCCCGCCGAAGGCAGAAACCTACGCCAGCACCGAACGCTACATCGGCAACTACTTCAAGAGCCGCGGCGACCGCGCCGACTGGATCCTGGCCAGCAAGATCGCCGGTCCCGGCAATACCATCGACTATATTCGCGATGGTCACCTCAAGCACAACCGCGAACACATCGTCCAGGCCCTGGACGCCAGCCTCAAGCGCCTGCAGACCGACTGGATCGACCTCTACCAACTGCACTGGCCAGAGCGCAGCACCAATTTTTTTGGCCAACTGGGCTACAAGCACAAGAGCGAAGTCAACCTGACGCCGCTGGAGGATACCCTTGAGGCCCTGGATGAACAGGTCAAAGCCGGCAAGATCCGTCACATTGGCCTGTCCAACGAAACCCCATGGGGCACCATGCGCTTTCTCGCCCTCGCCCAAACCCGTGGCTGGCCACGTGCGGTGACCATCCAGAACCCCTACAACCTGCTCAACCGCTGCTTTGAAGTGGGCCTGGCGGAAATCGCCATTCGCGAACAATGCGGTCTGCTCGCCTACTCGCCGCTAGCGTTCGGCTTCCTGTCAGGCAAGTACGAAGGTGGCGCGCGCCCGGCAACAGGCCGCCTGAGCCTCTACAGCCGCTTCAGTCGCTATTTCAACCCGCAATCGGAAGCAGCCTGCAGCCGTTATGTCGCGCTGGCCCGTGAGCACGGCCTGGACCCGGCCCAAATGGCCCTGGCCTTCGTCACCCAGCAACCGTTCGTCACCAGCAACATCATCGGCGCCACGACCCTGGAGCAACTGGATAGCAACCTCGCCAGCTTCGACCTGAAACTGTCGGATGACGTGCTGGCGGGCATCGAGGCGATCCACAAGGATCACCCGAACCCGGCGCCTTGATCGGCCTTTAGACCCAATCGTCGCACCGCCGCTCCCACAAGGATCACATCGTACCTAATGAAATGGTTACCCCCACCGCCCCTTGCGATAGCTCACTAAGCTTTCGCAAGGGGCCCATCGGAGACCATTCTCATGAACAACGTAGCTATCGCCGCCATCGACCTGGGTAAAAACTCCTTTC
>NZ_CAXAQF010000028.1:0-66214 GCF_963970735.1 Pseudomonas sp. RA_35y_Pfl2_P32 | reverse complement strand
TTGGCGTACCAGTCCATGGTCAAGAAGATCACCTTGTGCTCCTTGGGCGTGAACGGGATCACGGTTGTGCTGTACGTCGTGGTCATTGGAGGGCTCCCTGCACTCAGAGGTGCTTCGGCGTGCTTGCCGGGTTCGAGGCGGTGGTTCGGTAATCATCCGTCGAGCCCAGCGGCTCGAGCTGATCGGCCTGCGTGTGATAATCGCGCAGGCCTTGGCGCGCCAGTTGCGGGAGTGCAGGCACGGCGTCCGCGCTTTGTGCTTTGGGTTCGATCTCGAAGCGATGACCGTTCAACAGCTCTACCGCATAGGCCTGAGTGCCAGGCACGTGCTCGAACCGGATCACGCCAGCGGTGCCGGTCAGGCCCTCCTGGATCGCTGTGCCATCGGCGAAGAGGGTGTACGGCTCATCCTCGTAGGCCGCAACGCCAGGTAGCGGATTGATCACCGCGCTGAGATTGTGAATCACCTCTGGAGGCGCTTGCGAAACAGCACGCTCCAGGAGCGCCCCCGCTTTGTCGGCATCCGCAGGTAAAGGAATATCGGGCAATAGCACGGCAATCTCAGTGCCGTTGCCCGGGGCACCACCGTCGTTGACCTTGACCACTGGCCCCATCGCGGTGATGCCAGCCCCATCCAGTTTGATGAAACTGCCACCCGCTTTCACTGTGAGCTCTACGCCAGCCTCGATGATCATCTTCTGGCCAGCCTTGAGTTGAATCTCGCGGCCGACGCTTATCAACTGAGCGGTGCCCAACTGGGTGTGCTGATTCTGGCCCACGATCAGATGATCATCAGCTTTGGCTTCGACTTTGCGGTCGGCGTGGGTGGTGCGGTGCTCTTCGGCTTTGAGTTCGGTGTAGGCGTTCTTTTCCACGGTGTCGTGGCGTTCGTGGCCGACGCGGATCGTCTGGTTGTGCTCGATATTTTCGTCCCAGTCGCGTTGGGCGTGGAGGAAGATCTGTTCGGCGCCTTGCTTGTCTTCGATGCGCAGTTCATTGAAGCCAGCACCGCCCGGTGAACTGAGGGTTTTGAACAGGGTGCGGGTCTTGTTCGCCGGCAGTTCATAGGGAACGGCATTTTCTTTGTGGTACAGGCACCCGGTCACCAGCGGCTGGTCAGGGTCGCCTTCGATGAAGGTGACCAGCACTTCCATGCCGACACGGGGAATGCTGATGCCACCGTAGCGGTCGCCAGCCCAGCTGGAGGCGACACGCATCCAGCAACTGCTCTTGTCGTCGACCTGTCCTTCGCGGTCCCAGTGGAACTGCACTTTCACGCGACCGTACTGGTCGCAGTGGATTTCTTCGCCCTTGGGACCGGTGACCATCGCGGTCTGGCTGCCAAGCACGCGGGGCTTGGGATGCGCTAGCGGTGGGCGGTAGAAAACGTCCCACGGCGTCGCGAGGAAGCGGTTGCGATAGCCCTGGTGCAAGTCATCTTTGTTGTCGGGGGTGTCGCTGGTCACCGATTCCTCAAGGACTTGCGGTTGAAGTGAGCCTGGTGGGCAGGACTGAACATCTCTCGTTGTTCCTTGACGGGGCGCAGATCTTCCGTAATCCCCAAGCTTGCGGGTCGGGCATGGGGGCTGAGCGCGAGCGGCAGCTCGTGAGGCGCGCAATGGTAGCCAACATGAACTGCGCAAGAAGTTGCGCAATTGCCCGCAGAGCACCGGTACGTATGGGTTTCAAAATTTCAAAACAAAATGTTTCTTGATCGGGATGTGGGAGTACCTCAACCGCCACCCCCTCCAGTCCTGCGAGCTGAGCCCTGGCTTTGGAGTGCTGGCGGCCCTATCTTTTTCGGATAAAACGCCCCAGGCGACTTTCCCACACCCCGTTACACAGGCTAGGCTGCGCCAGCCCCCTCCCCCGACACCAGGACGTCGACCATGCCAGTACGCATCGAGTTAACCCAAGACCCGCAGCCCGCAGAACGCCAGGCCATTCTCGACCCGCTGCGCGCCCACAACATTGCCCATGCCGGTGACGGCCACTATCAGGAAATCGCCCTGCTGGTTCGCGATGAACACAGCGAAGCGATCCTGGGTGGGCTCTACGGGAAAATGTTCTACCAATGGCTGTTCATCGACCTGCTGTCCGTGCAGGAACAGCTACGCGGCCAGGGCATTGGCGCCCGGCTGATGCACATGGCCGAGCAACTGGCGCGGGAAAAAGGCTGCATCGGCATGTACCTCGACACTTTCGAGTTCCAGGCGCCGAGTTTCTACAGCAAGCTGGGGTTCACCGAAGTCGGGCAGATTGTCGACTACCCGCCAGGGAGCAAGCGCTACTTCTTCCAGAAGCGCCTGGTTGACTGAGCCTCGGATAGCGGTGAATCAAGCAGCATCGATGTTGCATGTACCGGCCTTATCGCAGGCAAGCCATGCTCAAGAGCCAAGGTGCATCAATGCCCGCTCGCTTCGGGTCCGGCCTTCGCCGAAAACGGTGGTTTGGCCAGCCATACCAGCAGGATCAAGCCGACAAACCCCCAGCCCAGCAGCGTGAAGTAGTCCACGGTGGACAGCATGTAGGCCTGGCTGGTCAGGACCTGGTCGAGTTGGGCGTAAGCTGGATTGCCTGCGCCCCCCAGGGTATCGAGGGCGCCTCGGGTGACCGGGTCGAAGGTGCTCAGGTGTTCGCTCAGGTAAGCGTGATGCTGGTCGGCCCGGCGGATCCAGATCCAGGTGGTCAGGGAAGCCGCGAAGCTGCCGCCCAGGGTCCGCAGGAAGGTGGCGAGCCCCGCGCCGTCGGCAATCTGATGGGGGGGCAGGTCCGACATCAGGATGCTCAGGGTCGGCATGAAGAACAGCGCCACACCAATGCCCATGAACAGCTGCACCAGCGCCACATGCTGGAAGTCCACCTCATTGGTGAACCCGGCACGCATGAAGCAGCTCAGGCCAATCGCCAGGAACGCCAGTCCGGCCAGCAGGCGCAGGTCGAACTTGTGCGCGTACTTGCCGACAAATGGCGACATCAGCACCGGCAGGATTCCGATCGGCGCCACCGCCAGGCCGGCCCAGGTCGCGGTATAGCCCATCTGGGTCTGCAGCCACTGCGGCAGGATCAGGTTGATGCCAAAGAACCCGGCATAACCCAAGACCAGCACAAGGGTGCCAATGCGAAAGTTGCGATGGGCAAACAGCCGCAGATTGACCACCGGGTGCTGGTCTGTCATTTCCCAGATCACGAACACCGCCAGGGCAATCACCGAAATGGCCGCGCCCATCAGGATGAAATTCGACTCGAACCAGTCCAGGTCATTGCCCTTGTCGAGGATGATCTGCAATGCCCCCACGCCGATGATCAGGCTGATCAACCCCACGTAGTCCATCGGCTGGTGGCTAGTGATTACAGGACGGGCCTTGAGCTGCTGACGGACCACCATCACCGCGAAGACCCCGATGGGCACATTGATGAAAAAGATCCAGGGCCAGCTGTAGCTATCGGTGATCCAGCCCCCGAGGATCGGCCCGGCAATCGGCGCCACCACCGTCACCATCGCCAGCAAGGCCAGGGCCATGCCGCGCCTGGCCGGCGGATAGACCGCGATCAGCAGGGTCTGGGTCATCGGGTACAGCGGACCCGCCACCAGGCCTTGCAGCACACGAAAGCCGATCAACTCCGGCATCGAGGTGGAAACACCGCACAGGAACGAAGCCAGCACGAACAGGATGGTCGCCCACAGGAACAACTTGACCTCGCCGAAGCGCCGGCTCAACCAACCGGTCAGCGGCAAGGCAATCGCGTTGCTCACGGCGAACGAGGTAATCACCCAGGTGCCCTGCTCCGAGCTCACCCCCAGGTTGCCGGAAATAGTCGGCAACGCCACGTTGGCGATGGTGGTGTCGAGCACCTGCATGAAGGTTGCCAGCGACAGGCCAAGGGTGCTGAACAGCAGGCTTGGGGGGGTGAAAGACGCGGTATTGCTCATCGCGAATCCTTTGAACCGAGGCAGGCACTGCGCCCTTGGGGCGGCGCAGCGGCCGGATTGGCGAAATCAGCGCTGAGCGGTTTTGCTCGCCACTGAACTGTTGTCATGAATCAGGCGGGTGATCAGCGCGTCGGCGTCGGCCAACTGACGGTCATAGATGGAGGTACTGAACGAGGCCTTTTGCGGTGGCTGTTGCGCCAACACCGGGCCGCTCTGGTCACGCAGGTCGACCTTGACCAGGGTCGACAGGCCGACGCGCAGCGGATGCTTGGCCAACTGCTCGGCGTTGATGTGGATGCGCACCGGCACCCGCTGCACGATCTTGATCCAGTTACCGGTGGCGTTCTGCGCCGGCAACAAGGCAAACGCACTGCCAGTGCCCGCACCCAGGCTGTCGATGGTGCCGCTGTATTTCACGTCGCTGCCATAGAGGTCGGCTTCGATGTCCACCGGCTGGCCGATGCGCATGTCGCGCAGCTGGGTCTCCTTGAAATTGGCGTCGATCCACAACTGATCGAGGGGGATCACCGCCATCAAGGCCGTGCCCGGTTGCACCCGTTGTCCCAGTTGCACGGTGCGCTTGGCCACATAACCGGTGACCGGGGCGATCAGGGTGCTGCGGGCCTTCGTCAGGTAGGCCTGGCGCAACTGCGCGGCGGCGGCCTGCACGTCCGGATGGGAGGACACCACGGTGTGGTCCACCAGCGCGGCGCGGGTCTGGAACTGTTGCTGGGCGTTGGCCAGGGCGTTTTGTGCCGAGGTCAGGTCATCCCGGGCATGGGACAGTTCTTCCTGGGAAATCGCCCCTCCGGCGGCCAGCGTTTTGCGGCGGTTGTAGTTTTCCTGGACCTTCTGCACTTCCGCCTTCTGCGCATTGACCTGGGCTTTCATGCCATCGACATTGCTGTACAGGCCACGCACCTGGCGCACTGTACGTGCCAGGTTGGCCTCGGCGCTTTGCAGGCCGACTTCGGCGTCGTTGGGGTCGAAGTTGACCAGCACCTGGCCTTCGCGGACCAGGTCGCCATCGTCAGCGCCGATGCTGACCACGGTGCCGGTGACCAGCGGGGTAATTGCCACCACGTTGCCGTTCACATAGGCGTCATCGGTGGTTTCGTTCCAGCGCCCGTAGAGATGATGCCAGCCCCAGACGCCGAGGCAGCCCAGGACCACCAGCAGTGTCAGCACCAGTAGCATGAACTTGCGCTTGCCGGGGTTGCCCGTGTCTTGGTCGGTTACAGGCGTCGGGGTGTTCTGCACGTTGGCCATGACCAGTACCTTGAATTATTGAGTCAGCGTGGCAGGCGCTGGGGATGGGCCGGCTGGCGGCCGAGCAGTTCGGCAGGCAGCACCAGGCCAAGGCGAGCACCCAGGTTTTTTTGACTCATTTGTCACCTAAGCGCAGCACGGTGATGGGATCACCGGCGGCCAGCAAAATTTTCTTCAGGATGGCTTCCAGGGTCTGCAACTCCTGGGAATCGAGGGCACCGGCCAACTGATTCATCGCGTTGACGCCGATGCCCGGTAACTTGTCGGCCAGCACCTGGCCTTCCTCGGTCAGGGCCAGGCGCACCAGGCGCCGGTCGTCTGCACAGCGTTGGCGCAGCAACAGGCCCTTGTGCTCCAGGCGGTCGAGCATGCGGGTCATGGAGCCGCTGTCCAGGGACAGGTGGCGACACAACTCGGCCGGGGTGTCGACGCCGAACTGGGCCACGATAATCAACACCTTGAACTGCGCGGCGGTGATGCCGTGAGGTTCCATGTGCGTGTCGATAATCCGGTCCTTGAGCAAGGCGGCGCGCCCCAGCAGCAGACCGAGGTGGCAATTTTGAAAATTGTCCGGCGAGAAATGTTCCATCTGACGACCCATTGGCTGCCTAGGCAGTGAATATGTGTCTTGATGTTACTGCCTAGGCAGCGAATGTCAAAGAAAATAGTTAGCAAGCTCTGCAATTTACAGACCGCTATCGCGAGCAAGCGGAGCGCGGCCCGGCTCGCTCCCACAGGATGTGTGTTATCCCGTGGGAACGAGCCTGCTCGCGATGGCCGTGCCCCAATGCAGTAAGGTCGGTCTAGAAATCGCGCTTGTAAAAGATGTCCAGCGAGCTGGCGATGCCGCTGGCGGCTTCCAGGTAGACCTTTTTGCTCAACTTGTAGCGCAAGGCGATGGTGTTGACCGGTTCGAACACGCCGACGCCATAGCGCAGGCTGAGCTTCTCGGTAATGTCCCCGCTGGCGACCACGCTGGTGGCAGTGCCGCTGCCCTCGGTGTCGAGCTGGAAATCCTCGATGCCGAGGTTCTTCGCCAGGCTGCCAGTAAGGTCCGAACTGCCCATCAAGCCCAGGCCCAGCGCCGCTTGCGCGAGCACGTTGTTGTCTTCACCGTTGCTGCTCAGCGGCCGGCCGAGCACCAGGTAGGACAACGCTTGCTCCTGGCTCATCGCCGGCTCCGAGAAGATCTGCGTGGTCGGCTGCTCGGCGCTGCCGCTCAGGCGGATACCGGCAATGATGTTGTCGGTCTGACGAACCGCTTCGATATCCAGGTACGGCTGATCGATGGGCCCGGCGAACAGCAGCCGTGCACGACGCACCGTCAGGCGCTGGCCGTAGGCGCGATAACGCCCGTCGTTGAGCCACAGCTCACCTCGGGTGTCGAGGTTGTCGCCAATATGCACATGCCCCTTGAGGTTGGCGGTCAGGCCAAACCCGGCGAAGCTGAGCTTGTCCTCGCCGACGATCACTTCGACATCCATGGCCATGGCCAGCGGTGCCTTGCCCTCTTCGGTCTGGTGCCCAATGATCACCGTGTCATCGGAGACCTTGACCGTCGACGGCGGCAACTCGCGCACGGTGATCTCGCCCTTGGGCACCAGCACCTTGCCGGTGATCGCCAGTTTGTCTTCCTTGATCGAGATCTTCAGGTCCGGCGCCACTTCCAGGTCCGCGTAGGGCTCGACGCTCACCGGCAGTTGAGTGCCCCTCAGGCTGAGGTCGACCACCAGTGCCCGCCCCCAGTCCACCTGGCCCGTGAGGCTACCCTGCCCGCTCTTGCCACTTTTCCAGCCGCCGTTGAGTTGCACGCTTTCGCCGGCAATCTGCGCCTGCAAGTGCAAGGCCTCGAACCGCGTCGGCAGTTGTGGCCCGGAAATTTCACCGTCGTTCAAGGTCAGGTTGCCGTTGACCTGGGGCGCCAACAACCCACCGGACAAGGTGCCGCTGCCGTTCAGGCGGCCAGCCAGTTTCTCAACCATTGGCACGAACGGCCGTGCCACCGAAAGGTCCAGCCCACTGAGGCGGAACGACCCGCTCAGGGGTTTGTTTTTCGGCAGCGGGTTGATCTGCGCCTGAACCATCAGTTCACCCAGTTTGCCGCCGACGAAGTTCAGTTGGGTGTCGATGCGCTTGGGGTTGAGGGTGCTGGTGAGCTTCAGCGTCTGGTACGGGAAATCCAGCCACTGGTCTTTCTCCTTTATGCGCAAGGTGCCGCCGCTGGCATCCACCAGCACCTGGCCCTTTGGCCCGCTGGCCGGCAGATCCAGTTGCACGTCGGCATTGAGCGTGCCCTGCCAGGCGAAATCCTTGGGCAGCCATTGCGCCAGGCTGTCGATCGGAAACTGTTTGAGGTGATAGCGCAGTTTCGGCTCGGGCATCAGGCGCTGATCCTCGCCACACAAACTGGCGGGGCCGGACACCCAGCAGTGGGCGCCGAAGGTCAGCTTGCCATCGGCCAGGCGTTCGATTTTCGCCGCAGCCTGCAGCTTCCAGTCCTGGCCGCCAGCCTGGATGTCGCCGCTGGCCAGGCGTCCACGCCAGTTGCCTTGATCCAGATTGCCGTCCAGGCCCAGCGCCAGTTTCAGCATTGGCCCTTGCAGGTCCAGTTGCAGTTTCTGCTGCTTGAGGGTGCCCGTGCCAGTGGCGGTCAGGGTGCCCAACAGGTTGTCGCCAACCGCGATGCCACTGCCCTTGAGGTCGATCTGTGCCCGTTGGGCGCTGTCGAGGGTGGCGTCGAGGTTGAGGCTTTTCAGGCGATTGTCGTCCAGGGCCAACTGCGCGCCCTGCAGGGCGAGCTTGCCCTGGGGCGCCTGCAAGGTGCCCGCAACGTCGAGCCGGCCATTGAGCTGGCCGCGCAGCTGCGGCCATAGCTGACCCAGGCGCGGGGCCTTGATCTCGAGCTGGCCGCTGAGTGTTTGCTGCAGGCTGGCGCTGCCATCGATGCGGTTGTCGCCCAGGCGGATCTGCAAGGCGCTGAGGTTCCAGCGTTCGCCCGCGCCGTCGGCCTTGGCTTGCAGCACCGCAGGTTGGCCACGCAGTTTGCCCTTGAGGTCGAGGTCGGCACTCAGGCTCAGTTGCTCATGCTTCATTTCACCCTTGCTGCGCAACGGACCGGCCAGGGTGCCCGGCAGCTCCGCCAGCCAGTACGCCGGGTTGATCGCCGACAGCTCCAGCGCGGTGTCCCAGGCGATGCCGTCGGCAAACTGCAGGTTCACATGCCCTTCGGCCTTGCCCTGTCCGGCGACCAGTTGCAGTTGCGGCAGGAAGATTTTTGTCAGGTCGCCACTGAACGGACTGCTCAGGCTGAAGGCCCCGGCCGGACCGTCCAGCGCTGCCTTGAAATTGCCCAGGTAGTTACCGTCGCGGTACGCCACCTCACCGTTGAAGCTACGCAGCGCCACCTCGGGCTCATCGATCAAGGGGTACAAACGGTGCCAGGGGAAATCCAGCCAGTCGATCTTTGCCTCGGCCACCAGGCCTTCGGACCAATCGATTTGGCCGGTCAGCTTGAGGCTTTGCCGATCGTTGGCATTGAGGTCCAGCCCGGCGATCTGCGCGCCCTTGGCGTCGACCTTGCCTTGCAGGAGCAAAGCCACCGGCCCGTCCTCGGCCGGCAAGCTGGCCTTGCCAAGCAGTTGATAGCCGTTTTTCAGATCACCGCTAGCGGTGAGTTCAAGCTGGTTGAGTTGCAGGGTGTCCGGCAAGTCGGCGCTGGCTTTGAAACCATCGGCGGTGATGCGCACCTTGGCCGGCAGGTTGTCCGCCAGCGGTTGCAGCTCGCCGGTCAAGCGGCCTTGCAAGTAGCCGCTGCTGTCGGCTTGCAGGTTGAGGGTTTGCAGCAGGTCGCCATCGACCTTCAACGTCAGGGCCCAGGGCGTGTTACCGGGCACCGGCATACTCAGATTACCACTGGCACTCAGCGGCCAATTGCCGGTCGGTTGCAGCAGTCCGGACAGGTTCAGGCGCAGGTCATCGCGTTGCAGGTGCAATGAATCTATCTGCAACCCTTGGGCCGTCCAGTGTGCCGCCAGTTGCAGTGCCTTGAACTGCTCGCTGCCGTCCAGCAGCAGGCTGCCGATGTGCACCTCGCCCAGCTCGATGGCCACTGGCAACTTCAATTCCGGCAAGCTGATCGGCCCACTGCTTGGCTCGGTACTCGGCGCAAACTGCAGGACCACCTGCTCGGCTTTCAACTGTTCGATGCACAGGGTCATGCGCGTCAGGCACAGCGGTGACCAGGCCAACAACGGCTTGATCAACTCGACCCGGTCCTCGCCCTGCTGCCACAGCAGATGATCGGCACTCCACTGGCCCGCCAGGCGGCCCTGAAAATTTTCCAGGGTCAAACCCGGTACCTGACTCAGTGCCCAACGGCTGCCGGCTTGAGTTCCCAACAGGCTCACCACCGCCACCAACACCAGCACCACCAGTGACAGCACTGCCAGCAACGCTATTTTCAAACCACGCTTCACAGCTCAGGCCCCATGGAAAAGTGCAGACGAATGCCGCCGGGGTCATCCAGCGCATGGGCCAGGTCGAGACGGATCGGGCCGACGGGTGACACCCAGCGCACGCCCATGCCCACCCCGGTCTTGAGGTTCGGCAGTTCGAAGTCGTTGAACGAGTTGCCCTGGTCGACAAACGTCGCGACCCGCCATTTTTCGGCAACGGCGTATTGGTACTCCAGGCTGCCGGAGACCATGTAGCGTCCGCCCACGCGGTCGCCGTCGGAGTTCTCCGGCGACAGGCTCTGGTAGTCGTAGCCCCGCACGCTCTGGTCACCACCGGCAAAGAAGCGCAGCGAGGGCGGAATGGATTTGTAGCCATTGGTGGCCGAACCACCAATCTGCGCACGCGCCAGGAACCGATGGTTGTCCAGCACCGTGGTCAGGCCCTTGGCCAGGGCGGTGCCGTACAACAGGTTGTTGTCCGAGCCCAGTCCTTCCTTGGCCACCTTGCTGTCGAACTGCAGGCGATAACCGTTGTGCGGATCGATCCGGTTGTCACTGCGCAGGTAGGAGTAACTCACGCCAGGCATCAACAGGTTACTGATCCCCGAGTCATCACCCAGGCGATACTCCTCGTGCTGCCATTTCAACGAGATCACCCGCTGCCAGCCACTGGGTAGCTTGCTGTGCCATTCCGGGCCCAGGGTCAGCAGTTTGCTCAAGCTGTCGGTGTTGGCCAGTTCTTCATTTTGGTAGCCCCCGGCAAACCGGAACTTGTCGGTCAGCGGCGGATCCAGCGGCACGTCGTACCACAGGCCGACGTTCTGCCGTGGTGCCGAGAGCTCGGCCTCCCAGCCATAGCTGTGGCCTTCGGGATTGACCCAGTGCCGCGTCCAGTTGGCCTTCGCTCGCGGCCCCACGTCCGTGGAATAACCCAGGCCCAGGCCCATGGTTCGGGGTTTGCGGGTGTCGAGGGTGACGGCCACGGGAATCACATCATGGGCGGCGGTAGTCGGCGCGGCGTCCACCCGCACAGACTCGAAATAGCCTGACGACTGCAGGGCCTGGTTGAGTTCGGCGATCAACTCGGAATCATAAGGGGCGCCACTTTTGAACGGCACCATGCGTTGCAGCAGGTCCTCGTCGAAGGGGGCATCGCCGGTGAAGCTGACCTTGCCCAAGGCGTAACGCGGGCCGCTGTCATAGACCAGCTCGATGTCGGCGACACCGGCCCGAGGGTCCACGGCGAGTTTCTGACTGGTAAAGCGGCCGCTGAAAAAACCGAACCGCGAGGCCTGGTTCTGGATCAGCCGCTTGGCGTCTTCGTAGTGGCCATGGTTGAGCACGGCACCGGGCTTGAGCACATCGCTCTGGGGCACACGAAAGGATTTGAGGGTGGCGGCCGGCCCCAGGATCTGAATGGTCACGTTGCGCAGGCGTACCGGCTCGCCGGGGTCGATGTTCAACACCAGTCGAGGCGACTTGCCGTCTTTGACTTCACTTTCGATCTGCGGCTGGTAGTAACCCAGGGCCTGGGCGGCCTTGCGCGCCTGCTCCTCAGCCCCGCGACTGAAGCGCAACAGGGCTTCTTCATCGCGGTCGCCGAGATCGCCGATATAGCCTTCGATGTTGGCCTTCAGCGCATCATTGGACGGTTTGATCCTGACGTCCAATTCACTTTGCGCCAGGGCGGCTGCACTGCTGATCAGCACGAGCACGCCACTGGTAAATCTTCCTGGAAACTTCATAGGCGCGGATGCTATCACGAGCGTGGGAGCGTGATAGAGCGAACATTCTGAACAAAAGTTCGACCTCAAGCTGTTGCGCTATGCAACACCTGGGGATTGGCGTGGAAAAACACGTGCTCAAGCACAGGTCCTACAGCCACCTCTCCAATTTCCTCATACCCCTGACGCTTATAGAACTCCAGATAACGCGGATTCCCCGTGTCCAGCACCACACCCTGGGAATGTTCGTCCACCGCGCACCAATTGTGCACGGCCAGCAGCAGTTGTTCGCCGAAATGCTGGCCCTGGAATTGCGGATGAATCCCCAGCAACGGCAGCACATGCACCGAGTCCGAGGGCACGCAGGCTGCGACAGCCGCGTGATACTCCAGATAACGCCGGGTGCAGCGAAAACCGGTGCTGAGCACCATGCGCAGGCGCCACGCCCAGCTTTCGGTAATGCCCAGGCGCCGTTGCGGCGGGGCGATGAGTGCAATGCCGATCAGGCGGTCATTGACCAGCAGGCCGATGGCCGGCAATTCCTGGAAAAAATGCTGCTTGACCAGTTCGCGCACCGTCGCCCGTACCCGTTGCTCATAACCGGGCCGTTCGGCCTCAAAGAGGAACTTGAAGGTGGGTTCGTGGCGGTAGGCCTGGTACAGCAACGAGCGCGCTTCGCGCGAATAGCCGCTGTCGAGCCGATGGATGTCCGCGATGGCGGTCGATGTTTCAGGCATGACGGTGTATCTCCCCTTGGCGCGGCGCAAATGACCTCGCTCCTGTAAGTACGAGCCCGGCACTGCAGTGATCGTTCCCACGCCCACAGACACTAGCAGCGCATAGGCACTACCGCCACGCTGGCTCCGATCCTACATGTCAGCTAGCATCGCAGTTTTGCCAGGACTGCCGACCATGAAGATCGTCTCGTTCAACATCAATGGCCTGCGCGCCCGCCCCCATCAATTGGCGGCACTGATCGAGAAGCACCAGCCGGACGTCATCGGCCTGCAGGAAACCAAAGTCCACGACGACCAGTTCCCACTCGCCGAAGTCCAGGCGCTGGGCTACCACGTGTATTACCACGGGCAGAAAGGCCACTATGGCGTCGCCCTGCTCTCGCGCCAGGAACCACTGGCGATCAACAAGGGTTTTGCCAGCGATGAAGAAGACGCCCAGCGCCGCTTCATCTGGGGCACCTTCGCCGATACCAACGGAACGCCAGTGACCATCATGAACGGCTATTTCCCACAAGGTGAAAGCCGCGACCACCCCACCAAGTTCCCGGCCAAGGCGCGGTTCTACAGCGACTTGCAGAGCCTGCTGGAAACCCAGTTCAGCAACGACCAACCGCTGGTGGTGATGGGTGACGTGAACATATCCCCGGAAGACTGCGACATCGGCATCGGCCCGGACAACATGAAACGCTGGCTGAAGACCGGCAAGTGCAGCTTCCTGCCGGAAGAGCGCGAGTGGATGGCCCGCCTGAAAAACTGGGGCCTGGTCGACAGCTTCCGTCACCTCAACCCCGACGTCGCCGACCGCTTCAGTTGGTTCGACTACCGCAGCCGCGGCTTTGAAGACGAACCCAAGCGTGGCCTGCGCATCGACCTGATCATGGCGTCCCAAGGCTTGCTGCCACGGATCAAGGCCGCAGGCGTGGACTACGACCTGCGCGGCATGGAAAAACCTTCGGATCACGCGCCGATCTGGCTGGAGCTGAGCGAGTCCACCCCTGTCACATCTGCGTAACCTGAATGTCTTAATGTCCCGGCACCTCCCTTGCCCGCCAAAGGTGCCGGCTCCATGTTGCGTGCCCTGTTAACGCTGCTGTTCTGCAGCCTGCTGTCCCCGTCCACCTTCGCCACCGCGCTGCCGATACCCGGCAACGGTGTGGTGTTGCGTATCCAGGGCTCCAACACCATCGGGGCGGCGCTGGGACCGGCACTGGCCAAGGGTTTGATGGAAGAACAAGGCTTGCTCAAGGTTCACCGCGAGCCCTCGGGCAACGCCAACGAACAGCGGCTAGTGGGCCAGACGGCCCAGGGGCAACGGGTCGTCATCGACATCGCCGCCCACGGTTCCAGCACCGGTTTCCTCGCCCTGCACAGCGCCAACGCCGATCTGGCGGCATCTTCGCGCCCGATCAAGGACAACGAACGGGTGGCACTGGCGGCCCTTGGCGACCTGAAAAGCCCCGCGGCCGAACAGGTGGTCGCCATCGACGGCCTGGCCATTATCCTGCACCCGCACAACCCGTTGAACCAGTTGAACACTGAGCAACTGGCGCGGATTTTCAGTGGCGAGATCCCCACCTGGGAAGCACTCGGCGGCGTCGGCGGCCCGATACAGCTCTACGCGCGCGATGATCAGTCGGGCACCTACGACACCTTCAAGGACCTGGTACTCAGTGGCCGTGGCAAAGCCCTGGCCGGCTCGGCAAGGCGTTTCGAATCCAGTGAACAGCTGTCCGACGCCGTCAGCCAGGACCCTCAGGGCATCGGTTTCATCGCCCTGCCCTACGTGCGCCAGGCCAAGGCCGTGGCGATCGTCGACGGTGCCTCGCAACCCATGCTGCCACTCACCAGCCTGATCGCCACCGAGGACTATCCGTTGTCACGGCGGCTGTACTTCTATCTGCCACCGACCACGCACAATCCCTGGGCCGCGGCACTGGTGCGCTTTGCCCAAAGTCGCCAGGGCCAGGCGCTGGTGGCCGCCAACGGATTTGTCGCGCAGACCGTGCAGGCCATGGATGTCACGGCCAGCCGGCAGATGCCCGAGGGTTATCAGGCGCTTGCTGCCAAGGCGCAACGGCTGACGGTCAACTTTCGTTTCGAGGAAGGCAGTGCCAGCCTGGACAACAAGGCGCGCCAGGACCTGTCCCGGGTACTCGACTACCTCAAGCTGCACGCCAAGCTGGACCGGCAGGTAACCCTGGTGGGTTTCGGTGACGCCAAGGCCGATCCGCAGCGCGCCGCCCTGCTCTCGAAACTGCGGGCCATGGCGGTGCGCCGTGAACTGGTGAAGGGCGGCGTGGTACTGCGCGACATCCGCGGTTTTGGTGCGCAAATGCCGGTGGCCGCCAACCGTGACGATGAAGGCCGGATCAAGAATCGCCGGGTCGAGGTCTGGGTCAACTGACGTCCTGGCCGGTTCACCGCCGCTACTCGGGTTTGCGGATCAGGTAGGTGTCCATGATCCAGCCATTGGCCTGTCGCGCCGCTTTTCTGACTCGCTCGATCTCGTCGGCGACGTCCTTGAGTTTCCCGGCAATGAGGATTTCATCTGCGGTGCCCAAGTAGGCCCCCCAGTAAATCTGCTGCTCCTGATCGGCCACCTGATGGTAGGCATCTTCCGCGTCCAGCATCACCACCAGGCTGTCGGCCTCACTCACGTGCCCCGCGGCCAGGCGCCGCCCGGTGGTGATCTCGATGGAGCGGCCGATGCGATTCAACGGCACCTTGTGCCGCGCGGCCAGGGCCTGGACGCTGCTGATGCCGGGGATCACCTCATAGTCGAAGGAGCAGCGACCCGCGGCGAGAATCGCCTGCAGGATCCGCAGGGTGCTGTCGTACAAGCCCGGATCGCCCCACACCAGAAACGCCGCGCATTCGTCGTCGGCCATTTGCTCGTTGATCAGCTGTTCGAAGGTCCGCTGTTTGTCGCGATTGAGCGCCTGCACACTGCGGGTGTAATCGAGATCGTCAAGCTTGCGTTGTGGGCTGTGGGCCTCGACAAAGCGGTACCCCGGCTGGCTGATATAGCGGGCACAGATTTCCCGCCGCAGGTCGATCAGGCTGTCCTTGCTCGGGCCCTTGTCCATCAGGAAAAACACATCGACCCGGTTCAATGCCTTGACCGCCTGCATCGTGAGGTAGTCAGGGTCGCCGGCACCCATGCCTATCACCAGGATCTGCTTCATGCCAGGGGTTCCTCGACGGGGGCGCCACTGTCCATCAGGCGTAGGCGCCAGCGGCCGTTGAAGCGCAGTTCAGTGGCGGACAAGGGTTCGACATCGATCATCTGGAAGGCAGCGGGCGGGCACTGCAGCACATGGATCAGCGCCGCGCGAATCACCCACGGGTGGGTAACGGCCAGGTAATGCCCGGGGCGACTGCCGAGGCTGTCGAGCCAGTGCCCGACCCGCTGGCACAGCTGCACCAGCGATTCGCCGCCATGGGGCGCCGAGTGCGGGTCGCCGAGCCAGGCCTGTAGCGCCAGCGGCTCGTGCTGTTGCAGGTGGTCGATGGACACGCCGCGCCAACGACCGAAATCACAGTCATCCAGCGCCGGCACATGTTGCAGGTCATTGCCGAACAACGCCGCGGTCTGCCGGACACGGGCCTCGCCACCGCCAAGTAACTGTGGGGCCCGCTTGAAGGCGCCGGCGCGACTGCCCCGGGCGGCCTGCCAGTCCATTTCCAGTGGTTCGTCCAGGGGCAATCGCGCCCGCTTCTGGGCGACGGTGCGAGCGTGGCAAATCAAGGTCAAACGGGTTACCGACACGCAGGTTCACTCGCAGGCAGGGACAGGAATAACTCGCCGAACGGCTAGCATAATGCTGCGCCACCTGGGGATGATCAACTAGTATGGCCCGCGGTCGACGGAGGTTGACCCAGCGCACTTGCAACGCGTGGAACCCGACAGTGATCGTCAAGCCTGGCACCCGCGGCCAGGTCGTTCTGAAACAGGAGTACATCCATGCTGGTCTTACGCCCAGTCGAGCCATCCGACCTGCCCCAGTTACAGCAACTGGCGCGCGACAGCCTGGTAGGGGTCACGTCCCTGCCCGACGACAGCCACTGCCTGCTGCAGAAAATCCTCGACTCCCAGCGCTCCTTTGCCAGCCCTGTGCAGAGCAATGGCCCGGAGAGCTACTGCTTCGTCCTGCAGGACCTCGATCACCCGCGTTTGCTCGGCTGCGCGGAAATCGTCGCCACCGCCGGCCACCAGCAACCGTTCTACAGCCTGCGCCACCGCCCCTACATCAGCGCCTCCCGGGAACTGAAGGTCCATCATGGCGTACCGGCGCTGTCGTTGTGCCAGGACCTCAGCCCCCACACCTTGCTGCGCGGCTTGCACATCGACCCCGACCTGCAGCACACGGCGTTCTGCGAACTGCTCTCGCGGGCCCGGCTGATGTTCATTGCCGCGCATCCGCAGCGCTTTGCCGAGGCGGTGATTACCGAGATCGTCGGTTACAGCGACGCGGTGGGCGAGTCACCCTTCTGGAATGCCCTGGGCAAACACTTCTTAAACCTGTCCTATGTCGAGGCCGAGCGCCTCTGTGGGTTGCAGGACCGCAGTTTTCTCGCCGAACTGATGCCCCATTACCCGATCTATGTACCGATGCTCACCCCAGACGCCCAGGCGTGCATTGGCCGGGCCCATCCCGCGGGCCAGGAGGCCTTCGACATCCTCGAGCGCGAGGGTTTCGAAACCAACAGCTACGTGGACCTGTTCGACGCGGGCCCGACACTGTTTGCACGCACCCCAAGCATCCGCTCCATTGCCCACAGCCGCACGGCGATCGCCCGCCGGGGCACGCCGGAGGTGGGCCAGACTGCCTACCTGATCTGCAATGACGCCCTGGACGGCTTTCGCGCGATGCTGGTCGAGCTGGATTGGAGTGCCGACGAACCGGTCACCCTCGACGCCGCCACGCTGGCGGCCTTGCATCTGACTGACGGCAGCCCGCTGCGGTTGGTCGCCCTATGAAGCTGACCTCCGCAGACCAGGGAGCCGGGCGATGATCGTGCGCCCGGTGCACAGCAGCGACCTGCCAGCCGTGCTGGCCCTGGCACATTGCGCGGGCCCGGGGTTCACCAGCCTGCCGGCCAATGAAGAGCGCCTGGCCCACCGGATCCGCTGGGCCCAACGCACCTTTGCCAGCCAGGTTGAACGGGCAGACGCCGATTACCTGTTTGTGCTCGAGGACGACGACCAGCAAGTGATCGGGGTCAGCGCGCTGGGCGGCGCCGTGGGCCTGCGCGAGCCCTGGTACAACTACCGCGTCGGGCTGACGGCCAATCGCTCGACCCGCCTGGGCATCGAACAACAGTTGCCGACCCTGTTTCTCAATAATGAAATGACCGGCCAATCGGAAGTCTGCTCGTTGTTCCTGCACCCGCTGCATCGCCAGGGCCACAACGGTCGCCTCCTGTCATTGGCACGCCTGTTGTTTGTCGCCGAGTACCCGCAGTTGTTCGGCGAAAAACTGATAGCCGAGTTGCGCGGCAGCGCCGACGCGCAGGGCGGCTCGCCGTTCTGGGACAGCCTGGGTCGACACTTTTCCAAAGGGATTTCAGGCATGCCGATCATCTGTCGGCGCTGGGCAACAAAGCGTACATCGCCGAATTGATCCCGCGTCAGCCGCTGTACACCTGCCTGCTCACCGAACAGGCCCGGGACGTCATCGGCAAGGCCCATGAAAACGCCGAGCCGGCCCGCAGAATCCTGGATGCCGAAGGGTTCGTCCATCAGGGTTATGTCGACCTCTTTGATGCGGGCCCCGTGATCGAAGCCCCGATCGGCGCTATCCGGGCGGTGCGCGATAGCCAGCCCCTGACCCTGGCGCTCGGACCACCCGATGACCAGGCGCCGGTCTGGTTGATCCACAACCGCCGCCTGGAAAACTGCCGCATCACCGTCGCCCGCGCGCGGCGCGAGGGCTGCAACCTGCTGGTGGATCGGCCGACCGCCCGCCGCCTGCAATTGCAACCGGGCAGCCAGGTGCGCGCGGTAGCCCTATACGCCGAACAGCAACAGCCCACCGCGGCATGAACCGGGTCGCGAGCCCACAGTGACACTCACCCAAAAGGAGCCAATATGGGATTTTCAACGCAAGAAAAACAAACACTGTTAAGCGTCAAGGGGGTTGGCCCGACGGTGGTCCAGCGCCTTGAACAACTGGGGTTCACTACCTTGCTGCAACTGAGCCAGGCCAATGCCCGCGAGATCGTGGTTCAGGCGTCGGCCGTGGTCGGCTCCACCTGCTGGAAGAACAGCCCGCAGGCCCGTGCCGCGATTGAAGCAGCGATCGACAAGGCACGACAAGCCAGTGAAGCAAGCCAGGCCTGAAGGCTGGCAGACTGACAACAAAAAGCCCGCGTCTGACGGGCTTTTTGTCTATGGGGTCAAATCCTTTTGTCTGATCAATCTGCACCTGCGAATGTCAGAATTTCGTGAAAAGTAACGCCATCGCTGAAAAAAAAGACAGACGGCCCTGCCCCTTTGACAACGGCTCGCGCAAGCGCCGAAGCGTATGGAGCGGGCCGTGGAAAAATCCGACTCGCCCTGGACGTTTCGAGCCCCATCCTGCAAGTGTCAGGACAAGAGGACTACAGGCGCACTTCGCCCTTGAGGATGTCAAACAGGGCCTGGGCGGCCGCCGACAGTTCGTGGCCGGGCTTGGTCAGGATGCCGATGGCGCGCTCGACCACCGGTTCCCCCAACGTAATGCAGTGGGCCCCCAGTTCGCGCATTTGCTCGGCACACAAGGCGGGCACGGCGCTGACCCCCAGACCGCTGGCGACCATGCGCCCGACCGTCGCCAGTTGGTGGCTTTCAAAGGCCACCGGGAGGCGGGTCTGGCGCGCCTGCAGGTGTTCTTCAAGCATCACCCGCACCGTGGACGGGCGCTGCAAGGTAATGAAGGGTTGCTCCAGCAGGGTGTTCCAGTCGATTTCGCTGAGGCCGGCCAGTGGCGAATCACTGGGCACCACCGCGACAAAGCGGTCGACGTAAAGCGCAGTGAACTGCAGTGAAGAACTCTGCATCGGCTCGAACGCCACGCCCAACTCCACCTGGCGGTCGCGCACCATCTCCAGCACCTGCTCGTTGATCACGTCGTTCACGGTCACATTGACTTTCGGGTAACGCGCGCGGAAGGTCTTGAGGATCGGCGGCAGCAGGTTGCCGGCGAACGAAGGCATCGCCGCCAGGGTCACCCGCCCGCGCTGCAGGGTGAAGCGCTGGCGCATTTCATCCTCGGCGTTGTCCCAATCGGCAATCAGGCGCCGGGCCAAGGGCAGCAGGGACTCGCCTTCGGGGGTCAGCGCGACGTTGCGCGTGGTGCGGCTGAACAGCCGTCCACCCAGGCTTTCTTCCAGGGCCTTGATGGTCAGGCTCAAGGCCGACTGCGACAGGTGCAGCCGCTCGCAGGCCACGGCAAAGCTCAAACTCTGGGCCACGGCCAGAAACGCGCGGATCTGCTTGACGGTCATCTGGGTTCCTTAATATGAAGCACGCCACGGATTAACGAGTTTTATCTATTAATCCACCTTAAAAATCAACTTATCAAATGAATCGGATGGCGCAACACTCAACCCCATACGGCTAGCCAGCCGCCCACAAAGAATAAAAGAGGTGCATATGGCAGGTTTCGACAAGCGCGTGAGTTCCTACGAAGAGGCCCTCGCCGGCCTTGAAGACGGCATGACCGTGATCGCTGGCGGCTTCGGCTTGTGCGGCATTCCGGAAAACCTGATTGCCGAAATCAAACGCAAGGGCACGCGCGACCTGACCGTGGTTTCCAACAACTGCGGCGTCGACGGTTTTGGCCTCGGCGTGCTGCTCGAAGACCGGCAGATCAGCAAGGTCGTGGCGTCCTACGTCGGTGAAAACGCCCTGTTCGAAAAGCAACTGCTGAGCGGCGAAATCGAAGTGGTGCTGACCCCTCAAGGCACCCTGGCGGAAAAAATGCGCGCCGGCGGTGCGGGCATTCCAGCGTTCTTCACCGCCACCGGGGTCGGCACGCCTGTGGCCGAAGGCAAGGAAGTACGCGAGTTCCACGGCCGCCCGTACCTGATGGAAGAGTCCATCACCGGTGACTTCGCCATCGTCAAAGGCTGGAAAGCCGACCACTTCGGCAACGTGATCTATCGCCACACCGCCCAGAACTTCAACCCGCTGGCCGCCACCGCCGGCAAGATCACCGTGGTCGAAGTCGAAGAGATCGTCGAGCCCGGCGAGCTGGACCCTGCGCACATCCATACCCCTGGCATCTACGTTGACCGGGTGATCTGCGGCACGTTCGAAAAACGCATCGAACAGCGCACCGTGCGCACGTGATCCACGCCCCCAGCCCGACGAACAACGGAGAATAAAAAATGGCTCTTACCCGCGAACAAATGGCTCAGCGCGTCGCCCGCGAAATGCAGGACGGCTACTACGTGAACCTGGGCATCGGCATTCCGACCCTGGTCGCCAACTACATTCCCGAAGGCATGGAAGTCATGCTGCAGTCGGAAAACGGCCTGCTCGGCATGGGCGCCTTCCCGACCGATGACCAGGTCGACGCCGACATGATCAACGCCGGCAAGCAAACGGTAACCGCGCGCATTGGCGCATCGATTTTCTCTTCCGCCGAATCCTTCGCGATGATCCGCGGCGGCCACATCGACCTGACCGTGCTCGGCGCGTTCGAAGTCGACGTACAAGGCAACATCGCCTCCTGGATGATCCCGGGCAAACTGGTCAAGGGCATGGGCGGCGCCATGGACCTGGTGGCCGGTGCCGACAACATCATCGTCACCATGACCCACGCCTCCAAGGACGGTGAGTCCAAGCTGCTGAGCCATTGCAGCCTGCCATTGACTGGCGCCAACTGCATCAAGCGGGTCCTGACCGACCTGGCCTACCTGGAAATCGAAAACGGCGCCTTCATCCTCAAGGAGCGCGCACCGGGTGTCAGCGTCGAGGAAATCGTCAGCAAGACCGCCGGTAAACTGATCGTTCCGGAGCACGTTCCAGAAATGCAGTTCGCCTGAACCCCATCCCCTTGAGGAGAAATTCGATGCAAGAAGTCGTGATTGTCGCCGCCACCCGGACTGCCATCGGCAGCTTCCAGGGTTCGCTGGCCAACATCCCGGCACCGGAACTCGGTGCCGCGGTGATTCGCCAGTTGCTGGCACAGACCGGTCTGGCCGCCGACCAGGTCGATGAAGTGATCCTGGGTCAGGTTCTGACCGCAGGCTCGGGCCAGAACCCGGCGCGCCAGGCCTCGATTCTCGCCGGCCTGCCTCACACGGTGCCGGCGCTGACCCTGAACAAGGTCTGCGGTTCGGGCCTCAAGGCCCTGCACCTGGGTGCCCAGGCCATCCGCTGCGGCGACGCCGACGTGATCATCGCCGGTGGCATGGAAAACATGAGCCTGGCGCCGTACGTATTGCCGGCCGCCCGCACCGGCCTGCGCATGGGTCACGCGAAGATGGTCGACAGCATGATCAGCGACGGCCTGTGGGATGCGTTCAACGATTACCACATGGGCATCACCGCCGAGAACCTGGTGGACAAGTACAACCTGAGCCGTGAGGAACAGGACGCCTTCGCCGCCGCGTCCCAGCTCAAGGCCACGGCCGCCATCGAAGCCGGGCGTTTTGCCGATGAGATCACCCCGATCCTGATTCCTCAGCGCAAAGGCGATCCAGTGTCCTTTGCGGTCGACGAACAACCGCGCGCCGAAACCACCGCCGCCTCCCTGGCCAAGCTCAAGCCGGCGTTCAAGAAGGATGGCAGCGTCACCGCCGGCAACGCCTCTTCGCTCAACGACGGCGCCGCCGCCGTGCTGCTGATGAGTGCGGAAAAAGCCAAGCAACTGGGCCTGCCCGTACTGGCGAAGATCGCCGCCTACGCCAATGCCGGTGTCGACCCGGCGATCATGGGCATCGGCCCGGTATCGGCCACCCGCCGCTGCCTGGACAAGGCCGGCTGGAACCTGGCGCAACTGGACCTGATCGAAGCCAACGAAGCATTCGCCGCGCAGTCCCTGGCGGTTGGCAAAGAGCTGCAGTGGGATGCGAGCAAGGTCAACGTCAACGGTGGCGCCATCGCCCTCGGCCACCCGATCGGCGCCTCGGGCTGCCGCGTGCTGGTGTCATTGCTGCACGAGATGATCAAGCGCGACGCCAAGAAAGGCCTGGCCACCCTGTGCATCGGTGGCGGCCAAGGCGTGGCATTGGCCATCGAACGAGACTGATTCACCCCGCACCTGAGGGAGCAGGCCGGCACATTCAACCTTGATGGCGCCTGACACACCGCCATCGCGAGCAAGCTCGCTCCCACCAAGGCCCGGCGGGTGATCGCACTGTGGGAGCGGGCGCCCGCTTGCGGCTTGCCTGCGATGAGGCCGGCCCATTCAACATCGAGGGCGCCTGATACATTGCCATCGCGAGCAGGCTCGCGCCTACACGCTGGCCGTGGCGAATTCTTCCTGCAGCATCGTGACGAACGCTTCCCGGGCCGGGTGGTGCCGGGAGTGTTCGTGCCAATAGAACAGGTTGTCGATGGCCGTCAGTTCCGGGAACTCGTAGCTGGCCCAACCAGCACCCGGGCCGTACTGTTCGAATATCCCCCGAGGCACCAGCGCCACACCGCCCCCCGCACTGACGCAGCCAACAATGCTGCCGTAACTGGCAATGCTGATGATCGGCAAGGCTTCCCCCTGCCCTTGCAACCAGCGCTCCAGCGCTGCCCGGTACGGACACCCCGAAGGCCACATGAAAATCGACTTGCCGCGCAGGTCGGCGGCCTCGCGCAAAGGCCCCAAGGAAGGCGAAGCGATCAGCACCAGGTCTTCGCGGTACATGAGCTTGCGCTTGAGCAGCGGTCGCTCGACGTCGACCGCCACAATCACCCCGTCGAGCTTGTGCAGGAGCGTGTCCTCGAGCAACTGTGCCCAGGGCCCGGTTGTCAGCTCCAGGGCAACCGCCGGATATCGCCCATGAAACCGGGCCAACAGCCTGGGCAGGCGGCCGCTGGCCGATGACTCGATCGCGCCAATGCGCAGCGGCCCGGACGGCGGCGCCCCGGGGTCTACGGCACGCTTGGCTTCCTCCGACAGCGCCAGGATCTGCGCAGCGTAGGTCAGGAAGATTTCGCCGGCCGGGCTGATCTGCAAACCCCGCCCCGCCCGGTAAAACAGCTCGACGCCCAGTTCGCTTTCCAGCGACTTGAGGCGCGCGGTGATGTTCGAGGGCACGCAATGCAGCGCCTGCGCGGCACGGGCAATGCTGCCGGTCTGGACAACCGTCTTGAACATGCGAATCTGCGCCAGCTCCATACATCACCCAAAGTGAACAATCAGCTCATGTTAAGTCAGTTGTAGTGAATAGGTAAGGCTCCAATACTCAACGGGCAGAAGCCGTCACCTCGTCACGGTCTTCGTTGCGCACCTGACCTGGCAGGCGTACCTCATGCCCACTCGCTCAACCCTGAACATCCTCCTTGCCATGCTGTTTGTGATCCTCTGCTGGGGTTACTCGCCGACGGGTATCCGCATCGCTTTGAGCGCCTATGACCCGGGGCACCTGGCGCTGCTGCGGTTTCTCGTGGCCTCGTTGTTGATGGCGGTGATCGCAGTCTGCAAGGGCATCGCGTTACCCCGTCTGCGCGACGTGCCCCTTCTGTTCTTGCTGGGTTTGTTTGCGGTGAGTCTGCACCACATTGCGCTCAACTTCGGCCAACGCGGGGTCAGTGCCGGCGCCGCCAGTGTGCTGGCGCAGTCGACACCGCTGTTCAGCGCGCTGCTGGCACATTTCATCTTCAACGACCGTGTCAGCGCCTGGCGTTGGGGGTGTGTGGTGTTGGGAATGTGTGGGGCCGGCATCGTGGTCGTCGGTGATCGCGGCCTGGGCCGTATCGACCCCCACGGCTTGTTGATCCTGCTGGCGGCGCTGTCCTGGAGCCTGTACTTCGCCCTGTACAAACGCCATTGCCAGCGTTACAGCGGCCTGACCATGGTCTGCTACACGGTGTGGTCCGGCACCCTGCTGTTGCTGGTGTTCCTGGCGGGCCTGGGCACTGCGGTGGCCAGGGCCCCGCTGCAGGTTCACGTGGCGGTGGCGATTCTCGGGGTGTTCCCCAGTGCCCTGGCCTATCTGGCCTGGGCCTTTGTATTGCGCCAGGTCGAGGCCAGCCGCGCTGCGATGGCGCTGTACCTTACGCCTCCCGCCGCCATGCTGATTGCCGCCTTGCTGGGAGAACGGCCGGGGATGATGGTGATGATGGGAGCGCTGGTGGTGCTGATCAGCGTGCTGGCGATGAACCTGGAGCAACGGTGGGGGGTGGCCTGGTCAAATCGCTGACCGACCTGGGGCCAGCCCCCCTGCGGTTTCAGTCATCCAGCGGCTTCGGTGGTTTCGCCGGCTTGGCAGGTTTGTCGGCCTTGCTGCCCTTGGCCGCAGGCGTTGCGGCGACCGGAGGTGCCGGTGGCGTCGCTTCTTTCTCGGCGGCAGGCAACTGGTCGACGGTCTCGAACAGCGTCTTGGCGTCTATCGGGCCCAGGTGTTCAAGCTTTTTCTCGCCGTCCTTGCCCACCAGGATGACTTTGGTCTCACCGCTGACCCCCAGTTTCAGTTCGCGAATCAGCGCCATGGTGGTTTGTGCATCCAGGTCCTTGCCATCGCGCTGGCCCATCAGTCTGACCACGGTGTAGAGCACCATGCTGCGGTCCTGGAAGGCTTTTTTGGTGGCTGGGTCGTCGAGGGATTTTTTCAGGTTGACCAGCGTCGGGTCGATGCTACTGGGAGCGATGACAATCAGCGGGCGGCTCTTGCCGCGTTCCTGGGCCAGTGGCGTGTCGTTGTCGGCGGCGAACAAAGGGCCCGCGACAGCCAGCAGAGTAGCGAGGGTCAGTGACCGAATGAGCATGCGCATCTCCTGTTGATTTCCACGCTTATGATTGCGCATCAAGGCGAAAGATCCAGTTTCGATGTCGGAAATTTCTATCGCCATGTTGCCAAGCTTAGGTCAGCAGGGTTAATCCGCCACTGACCGTCCTCACCGCATCCGCCCAATGAAACGGATGTTTTGTGCAAAGTACCAGGCAAGACCAACGGCCAGGCGCACCCCTACAGTGCGTACTACACTGATAGGGTTCCCAATAGGGGGACGTAGCCAAATCCGCGTCCGTCAGCAGCGTGCCTGCCCATTACCACGTTCATGACGCTGGAACCAATGGCCACTTCGTAAGCGTCCTGTGGGGCCCTGCCCCACAGCGACAACTCTGCAGGACGACGACTTCGCGTCCAACACGCCCGGGCATGGTCTATGCCCGGGCATTCGCGTGGCAGTTGGTTTGCCCACGGTCGTCCCGGTCATCCATCCGACCACCGCCTGACAGGCTGCAGTCGCTGCAGGATGTACCTGGTTCAGCGGCGGCCTTTTTCAGGAGGCGCGGTTATGGACGAAGGCAAACTGCAGGACTTCATGGGCAAGCTGGTCACCGACATGGGCGGTGCCGCGATGCTCGCCAATGTGATCGTCGGCGAAGAACTGGGCCTGTACCGGGCCATGGCGGACAGTCAGCCGGTGACTCCCGAGGTGCTGGCCAGCAAGACCGGCTGCAATGCCCGGCTGCTGCGTGAATGGCTCAGCGCCCATGCGGCCTCTGGCTACATGGAGCACGCCAACGGGCAGTTCCGCCTGCCGGAAGAACAGGCCATGGCGCTCGCTCACGAGGACTCGCCGGTGTATGTCGCCGGCGGTGCCGGGGTGATAGCCGCCCTGTACCACGACAAGGACAAGCTGCTGGCGGCCATGCGCGGCGATGGAGCGTTGGCCTGGGGCGATCACCACCCGTGCATGTTCAGTGGCACCGAACGCTTCTTCCGACCCGGCTACCGCGCCCACCTGGTGGATGAATGGCTGCCCGCCCTGGAAGGCGTGGTCGACAAGCTCAAAGCCGGCGCCAAGGTGGCGGATATCGGTTGCGGCCACGGGGCGTCCACCGTGGTCATGGCCAAGGCCTTCCCCGCCTCGACCTTCATCGGCTTCGACTACCACGCCCCCTCCATCACCACCGCCAACCAACGCGCCGAAGAAAGCGGCGTGGCCGACCGCGCGCAGTTCATCCAGGGCACGGCGAAAAACTACCCGGGCCACGACTATGACCTGGTCTGCTATTTCGACTGCCTGCACGACATGGGCGACCCGGTGGGCGCGGCCAAGCACGCCTATCGATCACTCAAGGCCGATGGCAGCGTGCTGTTGGTGGAGCCTTTTGCCAGCGATCAACTGGACCAGAACAACACCCCGGTAGGTCGCTTGTTCTACGCCGCCTCGACCTTCATTTGCACGCCCAATTCGCTGTCCCAGGAAGTGGGCCTGGGGCTGGGGGCGCAAGCAGGCGAGGCACGGTTGCGCGAGGTGTTCAGCGAGGCTGGGTTCCAGCACTTCCGCCGGGCGGCGCAAACCCCGTTCAACCTGATTCTGGAAGCGCGAAAATAACGGAGCAATGGCCAGGCACTGCGGCAACAGTGCCTGGCCAGGGCGCTGAATCAGAACGCCAGCTTGTAGCCGATGAACACCAGCATGGCCGCCAGGCAAGGACGCAGCACGCCGTCGGAGACTTTGCCGGTCAGGTGGCTGCCGATGTAGATCCCCGGCAGCGACCCCATCAACAGGAACCCCAGCAGGTGCCAGTCCATGTTGCCCATGCTCGCATGGCCAAGGCCGGCGACCAGGGTCAAGGGCACGGCGTGGGCGATTTCGGTGCCCACCAGGCGCTTGGTGACCAGGAACGGGTACAGCAGGAACAGCGCCACCGTGCCCAGGGCACCGGCGCCAATGGACGTCAGCGCCACCATCACCCCGAGCAATGCACCGGTGCCGATAGTCAGCAAATTGAGCTTGCGGTCGCTCAGGTGGTAGTGGTCGCCCGCGTGTTTATGGGCAAAGGCCAGCAACTGCTTCTTGAAGAAAATCGCCAGCGCGGTCAGCAGTAGCACAAACCCCAGGGCCTGCTTGATGATCGCGTTGGTCGCCTGGGCATCGTTGTTGAAGTAGGTGAGAAACAGCAGGGTCAGGGCCACGGCCGGGACACTGCCAGCGGTCAGCCAGCCGGTGATTTTCCAGTCGATGTTCTTGTTCTTCTGATGAACCAGCACGCCACCGGACTTGGTGATTGCCGCGTACAGCAGGTCAGTGCCGACGGCGGTGGCCGGGTTGATACCGAACCACAGCAGAATCGGAGTCATCAACGAGCCGCCACCAATACCGGTCATACCGACAATGAATCCGACAACCAAGCCTGCAACTACAAAACCCCAATTACCGAAATCCATTGCCATACCTTACCGAACCAGCGTGACGTGCAAAAACTGGCAGGCAGCATAGCGATTTTTCTTATAACCACTTATATCAATGTGATCTGACTTTATAACCACGGGTTCCGACCCTACGCCCATCCCGGTGGGAGCGAGCCTGCTCGCGAAGGCCTCGAGAACGCCGCATTCATCCTGAATGCGCGCGTCATCGTTGACGTTCTTCGCGAGCTCGCTCCTACAGGGGGCTCGTGTTCAGACGCCGGCCTGGCGTTCCAACTGCACCTGCAATTGCGGATCAAGGTTCAGCGCTGCGGCCAACTCATCGAGGTAGGCGCGCTCGGCGTCCTGCTGGTGATCGACCAGCAACACGCTGGCCAGGTACATTTCCGCGGCGATGGCCGGATCGGTGGCCGATTGGGCGACGTCGCGGGCGTCCAGCGGCTTGGCGACTTCGTCATCGAGCCACTGTTGCAGGTCGGGGTCATTGGTGTGCCGGCCGATCTCGGTGCTGATCATCTGCTTCTCTTTGTCGTCGATACGCCCGTCGGCCTTGGCGGCGGCGATCAGTGCCCGTAACACTGCATGGCTATGGGCTTCGATCTGCGGCCCGGCGAGCAACTGGTCAACGGTCTGTGGCGCCTGTTGCGGGGCCGAGGCCTGACTGCGTTGCCAGGCTTGATAGGCCTGGAAGGCCATCATCCCCAGGGACGCGAGCGCGGCGTAGTTGGTGCCGCTGGAGCGACCCTGGGTCGTTCCGCCGCCGGCCCCCGCCCCACCCAACAATCCCCCCAGCCCGCCCAGCAGGCCACCCAAGCCACCGAGGCCGCCCGCACCGGCGGCGGCGCCACCACCGCCTGCGCCCAACAGACCGCCGAGCAGCCCACCCAGATCACCCAGGCCGCCTTGCCCACCGGGGACACTACGGCCCTGTTGGCCCTGCGCGCCCTGGCCGGCGCGCAGCAATTGTTCAAGCAGATCGCTGGTATTCATGGCATTGCCCTCTTTTGTGGCAGGAGTTCAGTCAGGCAACTCTAGTCCCGGGACGCCATTGCGCCATGACCGTCTGGCTGACATTGAACACCCGTGATGAGCCACCTGCACATTCCCGGCAGCAGCAAACCTGGCAAACCCTAGAGCCACCAGCGCAGCAGGAAAAAGAACGCCATGCTCAGCAGCATGCTGATCAGGGTGCTGCGGGTGTAGAGCACCAGACCGATGGCGACCAGGGAGCTGAGCAGGTAGGGGTTATTCCACTGCAGGTTCAGTTGCTGCTCGGGCATGAACACGATCGGCCCGCAGATAGCGGTGAGCATGCCGGGCACGGCAAAGCCGAGGAACTGTCGCGCGTTGCTGCTCAGGCGCACCGGCAGACGGGGTTCGAGGAACAGGTAGCGGTTGAGAAACACCAGCAGGCCCATGCCGACTATGACTGCCCAGACCATCATGTGCGTGCTCCCTGGAACTTGTTGCAGACAAAACCGGCAGTCATCCCCAGCAACCCGGCGAGCACCAGCGCCGAGCCCACTTGCCAATAGGCGAACAGCACCGAACAGAACAGCGAGACGGCCACGCAGACCACGGTGGGCACATTGCGCACCACCGGGGTGATCAAGGCGATGAAGGTGGCAGCGATCGAGAAGTCCAGCCCCAGGTGTTCAAGCCCCGGGATGCTGCTGCCCAGCACGATGCCAGCCAGGGTGAACAGGTTCCAGGCGATGTAAAACGTCAGCCCCACCCCAAGCGCGTACCAGCGATTGAACTGCTGGCGGTCAAACTGGCTGGTCAGGGCGAACAACTCATCGGTCAGCAAAAAGCCCAGGCCGACCCGCCAGCGCGCCGGCAAGGGTGCCACCACTGGCCGCAAGCTCATGCCATACAGCAGGTGTTGCGACGTCAGCAGCAAGGTGGTCAGCAGAATCGAGAAAATCCCCGCACCGCCCTTGAGCATGCCGATCGCCACCAGTTGCGCGGCGCCGGCAAAGACGATGCTCGACAGACCCTGGCCTTGCAGGGGGGTGAGGTTGGCCTCGATGGCCATGGAACCGGCCAGCAGCCCCCACGGTGCCGTCGCCAGGGACAACGGCATCACGGCCGCGGCACCGCGCAGGAAAGCACTGCGCGGCAAAAGAGTGTCAGACATAGCGCTCTACAACAAAAAGAGGGGATTTGAATGTGCCAGCCGAACGCTGGGGTGTCTTGAACAATCTTGCGCAATTAGCCGCGCAGCACCCGGTGATGCCATTCGCGGGCAAGCCTTGCTCCTAGGGTCTCGGGGAGACAATGGACTGTGTGGGAGCAACGCTTGCTCGCGATGCAGGCGGTGAACCTTCTTGCCCGGCGCTCGGTCGATAAGTGCACGCTACTTTGCTTGATTTGCTGGAGAACGCCCTTGATCCCGACTCAACACCTGGCCACGCTCAAAGCCTGGGGCGCCCACGGCTTTACGGCCACCGGCGTGGTCACCGCGTTCCTTGCCACCCTCGCGCTGTTCGACAACCAGCCCAAAGCCTGCCTGCTGTGGCTGGGCCTGGCGTTGATTGTCGATGGGGTGGACGGTTCACTGGCGCGCAAGGTCAAGGTACAGACAGTGCTGCCGCAATTCGACGGCTCAGTGCTGGACCTGGTGATCGACTACCTGACCTATGTGTTCATTCCGGCGCTGTTCATCTATCGCTACATCGACCTGCCCGCCTACACCCCGCTGCTACTGACGTCGGTGATCCTGGTGTCGTCGCTGTACTGCTTTTGCAACGTCAACATGAAAAGCCAGGACAACTACTTCCAGGGCTTCCCCGCCGCCTGGAACGTGGTCGCGCTGTGTCTCTACATCATCGCCCCGCCTCCCTGGATCACCCTGTTCGGGATCATCGTCCTGGCGCTGCTCACCGTGACCCGGATGAAGTTCCTGCACCCGTTCCGGGTACGTCGCTTCATGCCGCTGAACATCACCGTCACCGCCATCTGGCTGCTGTGCAGCCTGGCGCTGGTGCTCGGCCACCCCGAACTCAGCACCTGGGTGATGGGGCTGTGGCTGGCGATGTCGGGGTACTTCCTGGGGATCTGCATCTGGCGCACGGCCGTGGACTGGGTCGACCGCCACCCTCATTGAGCGAGGGTGGCCGCCGGTCTACAGGGTCACGCCCAGCGCGTTCAACAGCACCGGGTCGCGACTGTAGATGTCCGGTGCGTACAACAGACGGCCATGGCTGTCGGCCTGCACCGTCCAGTACGTCAGCAGAATCGGCACCGGCGTCGACAGCCTGAACTCATGGGTCACGCCGGTGGCCAGCAACTCGTTGGTGCGCAAGCGCTCCGCCGGGCTGAGCAGCATGTCGCGCAACTGCAAGGCATGCTCGACCCGCACGCAGCCTGAACTGAATGCCCGTGGGCCCTTCTGGAACAGGGCCTGGCTCGGGGTGTCGTGCAGGTACACCGAGAACGGATTGGGGAAGCGCACCGCCATCTGCCCCAGGGGGTTTCGCGGGCCGGCGCTCTGGCGCAGGAGGATATTGCCCGGGTTGTCCCAGTCGATCTCGTCCACCGCCAGGGGGTTGCCGTTGCGGTCCAGCACCTGCAGGTCCTGGCGGCGGAGGAACGACTGGTCACGGCGGATCTGCGGCAACTTGTCCTCGCGCATGATGGTCGGTGGCACCGTCCAGGTGGGGTTCAGGGTCAGCCGCGTGACCCGGGACTTCAACAACGGGGTTTGCCGTTCGGCGCGGCCGACCTGGGTGCGCGTCTGCCACACCGGCACCCCGCCCTGGAACAGGGTCAACTGGGCCGCGGCAATGTTCACCAGCAGGCTGTCGGGCTCCATGTCCTGGGCCAGCCAGCGAAAACGTTCGAGGTTGATCCGCAGTTGCTCACGGCGCAGTGCCGGACTAATGTTGAGCTCCGCCAGGGTGCCGGCGCCGATGACCCCATCGGCCTGCAGCGAATGGTCGAGCTGGAAGTTTTTCACCGCACTGGCCAACTGCGCGCTGTAGTCGGTGCCGACAGGGGCCGGCACGCTGGGCAGGTAGCCCTCGCTGACCAGGCGCTGGGCCAAGCCGGGCACTCTTGGGTCCTGCATGCCCGGGCGCAACAAGGGGCCGGTGGGCAATTGCGGCCAGCGCGGCAGCGGCTGTAGACGCTGGGCGGCGTACACCTGGCGTAGGCTGCGGTACTGCTCAAGTACCGGGCGGGCAGCCTCGAAGGCGGCACCCAGGTCATGCAGGCCCGGCCCGGCAATCGCCAGCAACTGGGCCGTGCGGTCATCCGCTGGCGGCTGCGCATGCCACAGCGGTTCGAAGCGGCTTTGCTGCAGGCGCCCGTAATGCAGCTCACGCAGGGCCTGCAGGTAACGCAGGCTGATGCCGATGTCGGTGCACAACGGGCCACCGATCACGTCCGCCGGCGGCAGGCTGTAGCGATTGGGGTCCAGGCCATCATCGACCAGCAACTGGAACTGTGCCAGCAAGGCCGAGACCCGGGCCTCGTCGGTCCACACGGGAAGATAGTCCTGCTGTTGGTAGAAGGCCTGCAGCAATGCCTGCGCCGCGGTGTCCGGGCGCAGCTTCAGGCCCGGACAATCCACCGGCACCTGGGTCACGGCCAATTGCATCGGCCCGGGGTGGTCTGCCAACTCGTTCTGGGCAGTCGCGACCAATGGCACAACGAGCAGGCAAAGGCTCAAGTAAGATGCGTGCTTTTTGAACAACTGCTTTACTCCAATCCATGGCCGTCACGATTTGACGGTCGACCTTTGCAGCAGGTGCGGCAAGCAATCAGGCGAGCCCAACATGGGCCTGCCAGGGTCACGACAGGAAGTCGGGAGCCAACAATAGCATTGAGGACTCTCTTCGCATGTTTACCCTTTTGCGCCGGCTTGGCCTGGCACTGATTACCCTGGGCGCCATCAGTACTCCGGCGCTCGCCGCCAACACCTCTCAACAGGCGTTATACAACAGCCTCGCCCACGCCGCCCCGGAACTCAATCCCCAAGCGCTAAAAGGCGCCCTGAGTGCCATGCACTGTGCAGTCAACAGCGGTGCCGATCGCGCCGAACACCTGGCCGTGATCGACTATTCCCAACCTTCGACCGCACGGCGCCTGTGGATATTCGACCTGCGCAAAAAATCCCTGGTGCTGCGCGACCTGGTGGCCCATGGGCAGATGTCCGGGGAAAACTTTGCCACCCAGTTCTCCAACCGCATGGGCAGCTACCAGTCGAGCCTGGGCCTGTTCCGTACCCAGGAAAGCTATCAGGGCGCCCACGGTTATTCGTTGCGCATGGATGGCCTGGAGCCAGGTTTCAACGACCTGGCCCGGGATCGCGCGATCGTGATCCATGCCGCCGACTACGTGAATCCATTGTGGAGTGAGCGTCAGGGACGGATTGGTCGCAGTCAGGGTTGCCCGGCGGTACGTCCGCAGGTGGCGCGCCAGGTGATCGACAAACTCAAGGATGGCCAGTTCATGTTTTCCTGGTACCCGGACCAGCGCTGGCTGAAGTCATCGCCCTACCTCAACTGCCAGCCGCGCCAGGTGGCCAGCATCCTGAGTGCCAACAAGGGGTAGCCGGTCACTGCCAGGACAAGCAAAAGCACGCGCATCTGGCTATGCTGCAAGCCATGACAGCCTCATTGCCGATTCGCCAACCCTGCCCTCCCGGCGCCTGCGATTGCGGGCGCGAGGCCTTGCTCGACCTGCCCGGCGCCGACCCGCGCATCCTCTACCTGACCCGCCAGGAGGAAAAACGCCTGCTCGAGCGCCTGGAAAACCTCAAGAGCCTGGCGGACCTTGAGCATCTGCAGCAACGGATGTTCGAGCAGTTGGGCATCGGTGTGGAAATCAGTCCCAGCTTCCACGAGGTGCGCAGCATGCGCGGCATCGGCATTCGCCTGCGGGACCAGCCGGGGCTGTGCCGCAAGACCCGGCAGGCGATCCCGGCGGCGATTCGCCGGGGCCTGGAGAACCATCCGCAAATCGCCTACGAACTGCTCAACGCCAACGACCTGCTGCGTGATGCCTGAGGCTCAACTGCCCGTCTTGACCTTGCTCCAGACCCGGGTACGCACCCGTTCCAGCTTCAGCGGCAAGGGCTCCAGCGGGTACAAGGTGGCCATGGTCTGTGGGCTGGGGTAGACACCCGGGTTGTCGCGCACCTTCTGCTCCACCAGGGCCGTGGCGTCCTTGTTGGCATTCGGGTAGCCCAGGTAGTTGGAGGTTGCCGCGATCACGTCGGGGCGCAGCATGTAATTGATGAAGCTCAGGCCCTGTTGCGGGTGCGGCGCGTCGTTGAGCAGCACCAGGTTCTCGACCCAGACCGGCGCGCCCTCACGGGGGATGCGGTACACCAGGTTGCGCCCATTGCCGGCCTTGGCCGACGCCAGCTGCGCGTCATATACCCCGCCCGACCAACCAAGCACCACGCAGACATTGCCATTGGCCAGGTCGGAGATGAAACGCGAAGAGTCGAAGTAACGAATGTGCGGCCGGATCTTCAGCAATAGCGCCTCGGCCTTGCGGTAATCCTCGGGGTTCTGGCTGTTGTAGGGCAGCCCGAGGTAATGCAGGGCAATCGGGATGATCTCGCCGGGCGAGTCGAGCATGGCCACCCCGCACTGGCTGAGTTTGGCGATGTTCTCCGGCTTGAAGATCAGGTCCCAGGAATCCACCGGGGCCTCGGCCCCCAGCAGCGCCTTGACCTTGTCCGCATCGTAGCCTATCCCGGTGGTGCCCCACAGGTAGGGCGCGGCGTAACGGTTGCCTGGGTCATTGTGCTGGACCTTGGCGAGGATCTCCGGGTCCAGGTGGGGCAGGTTGGGCAACTGGCTGCGATCCAGTTCCTGGAGCACCCCGGCCTTGATCAGGTTGGGCAGCAGCTCGCTGCTGGCTACCACCACGTCATACCCGCTGCGCCCGGCCATGAGTTTGCTCTGCATCACATCACCGTTGTCGAACACGTCGTAGACGGTGGCGACCCCGGTTTCCTGCTGGAAGTTTTTTGTCGCATCGGGGGCGATGTAGTCGTACCAGTTGTAGATCGAGACGCTGGGTTCGGCGGCGTTGACGCCGCTGACTGCCAGGCTGAGCACGGCGGCCGCGGCCAGTTGCAGACTGCACAGAGGTTTCATCGCAAGACTCCAGAACAACGGCATGCGGACGCTGCCGGTGAAGGGTGAGGAACGCGCCGTCGGCGGCGCTGATGCAAAAGACTCAGTCAATCAGCAATTCGTGGCGCCCGTCGGCGTGGTCGATTTGCCGGCAGGCCAGCGGTAAACGCCGATCCTTGAGGTAGTCGTAGTCCTTGCGTGAGCGCTGCAACTCGCTGAAGTCCAGTTCCACCACCTGCCGGCATTCCTCGCGCCCGGCTTCGAACAGCAGCCGCCCCGAGGGGTCGACCACCGAACTGGCACCGGCGAAGACCAGGTCGCCATCGCCAGCCCCACAGCGATTGACCAACACCGCAAACGCCTGGTTTTCCTGGGCTCGGGCGAGGATCGCGGTGCGGTGCACCGGGCCGAAGGGGTCCATGTTGGCGTTGCAGATCAGCATCAGGTCGACCCCCAGTTGTGCCAGCGCACGGGCCGGCTCGGGGAACTCGATGTCGTAGCAGATCAGCAGCCCGACCCGCACGCCTTTGTACAGGGTCGTGGCAAAACGATCGCCGGGTTGTACCACGCCACGCTCCGACGGCCACAGGTGGGTCTTGCGGTAGCGCAAGGCGATCCCCTGGGGAGTCAGCAGCAACGAGGTGTTGTAGAAATCGTCGCCATCACGCTCGGCGATGCCCACTACCGCCGCCACATCCCACTCACGCAAGGCCTGCAGCACCGCCTGCACACTAGGCCCATCGGCTGCCTCGGCCACCTCCCCCAGTTGCGCTGCGCTGGCAAAGCCCATCAATTGGGTTTCAGGGAAGACCAGCAAGTCGGTGTCCGGGGCGCAGGTGGCAATGGCGTGCAGCGTGCGTTGCAGGTTATACGCCGTGTCGCCATCGCGACCGGCCAGTTGTACCAGTTCAATCTTCATGGGTTGTCCTTCGACCTATCCGACCAGGGAGCCTGTTTTCAGGCGGTGGCCGAGTATGGGGCGCCAACCCGCGCCGGCGTAATCCCGTCGATGGGGTACCCCTGAAGGGGTAGAGGCCGTTTCAGCGCGGCATTGGCAAGCGGCAAACAGCACCTTGCCTTCGGGCAACCGCGAAGAGGCAACCACTGTGAGTCAGGTGCGGGAAATCTGCGCCAGCGCTATCCGACAAATTGCGATCACATGCACCAAAGCCCATCGATATTTGCATTCACCGGCGCTCGCCTAGAAGATGACGGCAGCACGATCGCTTCGGCGCTGACTATCCTGATGTAATTGAGCCCGTCGGGCTCGCGACCATCGTTCTCAGGGAATCCAGAATGACAGCAAGACAAGTAATCAATGCATCGGTGAGCCCAAAAGGCAGCCTGGAAACACTGTCCCAACGCGAAGTACAACAACTGAGCGCCGCGGGTACAGGCAGCATCTACTCTCTCTTTCGCCAGTGCGCCCTGGCCATCCTCAATACCGGCGCCCATGTCGACAACGCCAAGACCATTCTCGAAGCCTACCGCGACTTCGAGATCCGCATTCACCAGCAGGACCGCGGCGTGCGCCTGGAACTGCTCAACGCCCCGGCCGATGCCTTCGTCGACGGTGAGATGATCGCCAGCACCCGCGAGATGCTGTTCAGCGCCCTGCGCGATATCGTCTACACCGAGAACGAGCTGGACAGCCAGCGCATCGACCTCAGTTCCTCGCAAGGCATCAGCGACTACGTCTTCCACCTGCTGCGCAACGCCCGCACCCTGCGCCCCGGCGTCGAGCCGAAGATCGTCGTGTGCTGGGGTGGTCACTCCATCAGCACCGAGGAATACCAGTACACCAAGAAGGTCGGCCACGAACTGGGCCTGCGCAGCCTGGATGTCTGCACCGGTTGCGGTCCGGGCGTGATGAAAGGCCCGATGAAGGGCGCGACCATTTCCCACGCCAAACAGCGAATTACCAACAGCCGCTACCTGGGCCTGACGGAGCCGGGGATCATTGCCGCCGAGGCACCGAACCCGATCGTCAACGAGTTGGTGATCCTGCCGGACATCGAGAAACGCCTGGAAGCCTTCGTCCGCGTGGGCCACGGCATCATCATTTTCCCCGGCGGTGCCGGCACGGCCGAGGAGTTCTTGTACCTGCTCGGGATCCTGATGCACCCGGACAACCGCGACCTGCCCTTCCCGGTGATCCTGACGGGCCCGCGCAGTGCCGAGCCGTACTTCCAGCAACTGCATGCCTTCATCGGCGCCACCCTGGGCGAAGAAGCGCAAAGCCACTACGAAATCATCATCGACGACCCGGCCCAGGTGGCCCGGCAAATGGTCCAGGGGCTCAAGGCAGTCAAGCAGTTCCGCCGCGAGCGCAACGACGCCTTCCACTTCAACTGGCTGCTGAAGATCGACGAAGGTTTCCAGCGTCCGTTCGACCCGACCCACGAGAACATGGCCAGTCTGCAACTGCGCCTCGACCTGCCCGCCCATGAACGGGCGGCCAACCTGCGCCGGGCGTTCTCCGGGATCGTAGCCGGCAACGTCAAGGACAAGGGTATTCGCCTGATCGAGGAACATGGCCCTTACGAGATCCATGGCGATGCGGCGATCATGCAACCGCTGGACAAACTGCTGCAGGCCTTTGTCGCCCAGCACCGGATGAAGCTGCCCGGCGGCGCCGCGTACGTGCCGTGCTATCGGGTCATCAGCTAGCAACCCTGCATAACCGCTGGCGCAGATGATGCTCAAGACTCAAGCGACCACTGCGCCAACGGTCGGTAACGCCCCTTGTGGGATTCGAACAGCACGAAGTGCCGGGCATCGGGGGTAAAGTCCGGGGCGCTGTCGGCTTCGGGCACCGGGGCGCGGAAGTCGCGGACCAGGCTCAAGTGCGCCCGGTACTCCCGAGGTGCATCGACAAAACCCAGCGCCAGCATTGCCTGGTGCAGGGCATACACCAGTTGCAACAAGGCTGGCACAGGCTCTGTGGGCACCAGCAACAGCATCCCGGCGCGGTGCCAGGCCTGCAATTGGTCGAGCCTGACCCGCAACGCTTCACCGGGCACGCGCACCTGAGCGGCGGCCGCGTAAAGGCCGGGGAGCTGGGTCACGGCCACGTCGCCCAGAAACATCAGGGTCAAGTGCAAGTTCTGCGCGGCAATCGGCCGCCCCTCCAGGTGCCCCAGGGTACTGCGCCATTGGACAATGGCCCGACTCTGCGCGGGCTCACAGGGCAAGGCGAAAAACAGCCGTTTGCTGGGTAGGTCCGGTTGCTTGTGCATCGTCCACCTCGGCACTTACTGCTCGGGCGCCACCACCCGAAAACGGATGTTGATTTCGTTGGAGACCACGCCGTAGTCCGCCCACTCGCCATCGCCAATATTGAAGTCGCCGCGCTTGAGAATGAAGGTGCCGTCAAAAATGCCGATGCCGCTTTCCGGCTTCAGGGCGATCCGTGCGCCGACCTCACGCGTCAGGCCCTTGAGCGTCAGTTGGCCGTCGACCTGATACAGGTTATCGCCCAGGGCCCTGACGCTGTGGGATTCGAACCGGGCCTGGGGATAGACCGCCGTGTCGAACCAGCCGGGCTTTTGCAGTTCGCTGTTGGCGTCGGGGTTGCCGGCGTCGATGCTGGACAGTTCGATGATGAGCCCGGCACGGGCCGCCGTGGGGTTGGCCGAGTCAAAATCGAGGGTCGCCTCGAACCGGCTGAAGGTGCCGTAGACCCGGGCGCCCATCTGGTTGTAGGTGAAGCTGATCTGGCTGGCGCTCGGGTTGACCTGCCGATACTGCGCCGCACTCGGCGAGCCGCACGCCAGCATGGCGAGCACCAGGGTAACGGCGGCTGATCGATGGCTCATGACAGGCTCCAGCCGGCAGTCAGGGATGAGGTTTTTGCCGGAACGCCAGCATGCGTCGCAGCACCTGATCGCGGTCGATGAAGTGGTGCTTGAGCGCCGCGCCGGTATGCAGCAGCACCAGCGCCAGCAGGCTGTAATTCAGGCTTTGGTGCAGCGTCAGCAGACGCTCGCCCAGGGCCTCGTCCTTGGCCAGCAGGTCCGGCAGGGACAAGACACCGAACCAGGCGGTCTGGAAACCCATGGCCGAACTCATCAACCAGCCGCTCAAGGGGATGACCAGCATCAATCCATACATCAAGCCGTGGGTGAGCCGCGAAACCCGTCGCAGCAACACCGGCACGCTGGCTGGCAGCGGTGGCGCGGCATGACTCAGGCGCCAGCCGAGGCGAATCAACACCAGCACGAACAGGCTGACTCCAGCCCACTTGTGCCACGAATACAGCTTGAGCTTGGTCGGCGACAAGGCCAGGTCCGGCATGTAGAGACCCAGGGCAAAGGTGCCGACCAGCCCCAGCGCCACCAGCCAGTGCAGGTAAACCGCGGTGCGAGTGTAACTGTCGTTCATGGGTGCTCCGTGCCGATCGCTACAGTGTTGATCCACCCTGGCACTTGTGCAAATGCGCGTACGACCCTTGGTCCTGTTGTGCTGGCATTCCTGGCGCTGGCGACCATAGTTAAACGTCCAGGCTGGCTGGCCTGGGGCTCATCCACGGCAATCAGAGGTCACGATGAACATCCTGATGGTACTGACTTCCCACGACCAACTCGGCAATACCGGGGAGAAGACCGGGTTCTGGCTGGAAGAATTCGCCGCGCCCTACTACGTGTTCAAGGACGCCGGGGTCAATGTGACCCTGGCCTCGCCCAAGGGCGGGCAACCGCCGCTCGACCCGAAGAGCGACGCCCCCGACGCACAGACCGAGGCCACCCGGCGCTTTCGCGAGGACCCGGTGGCCTACCAGGCACTGGCCCACACCGAACCGCTGGCACAGATCAAGGCAAGCGACTTTGACGCGGTGTTCTACCCAGGCGGTCATGGCCCGCTGTGGGACCTGGCCGAAGATCGGCACTCCATCGCCCTGATCGAAGCCCTGTATGGCGCTGGCAAACCAGTGGCCGCGGTGTGCCATGCCCCGGGAGTGCTGCGCCACACCCAGGCCCAGGGGCAGCCCCTGGTCAAAGGCAAATCGGTGACCGGTTTTACCAATTCCGAGGAAGCGGCCGTCGGCCTGACCAAGGTGGTGCCGTTCCTCGTGGAGGACACGCTCAAGGCCCACGGCGCGCACTACTCCAAGGGCGAGGACTGGCAGTCCTATGTGGTGGCCGACGGCAACCTGATCACCGGGCAGAACCCGGCGTCATCGGCAGCGACGGCCGAGGCCACCTTGCACCACCTGGGCCTGTGAGCCTCATTGCCGGCGGGATTTGTGGCCAATGCTGCGAGTCCCTGAGGTCCGTTTATGTATAAAATGCCGCCCCTTTGACTTGCCGGCCCCTGCTTGATGACCCCTGACGCCCTCGCCACCCTGCATGACCACCTGCTGACCGCCCTGGCAACCCCACCGGAGGAAACCCGTCGCCTGTTTCACGGGCGCGGGCGTTGCTGGCCGGGCCTGGAGCAACTGACGGTGGACTGGCTGCAGGGCATCGTACTGGTCGCGCTGTTCAAGGAGCCCGAGCCGCAGCAGTTGCAGGCCCTGCAGCAGATGCTGCTGCAGATCAGCCAGACGCCCCAGTGGCAGGCAAGCAATGCGCACACGCTGCTGTTGCAACACCGCTACCTGCCGCAAAGCACCACTGAGTGGTTGCTGGGTCCGGAAATCGACGAGTGGACGCTGACCGAAGGCGGCCTGCGCTATCGCATCGACCTGGGCAAGAAGCAGAATGCCGGCCTGTTCCTCGACATGCGCTACGGGCGCGACTGGGTCAAGACCCATGCCCAGGGCAAACGGGTATTGAACCTGTTCGCCTACACCTGCGGCTTCTCGGTGGCGGCCATCGAGGGCGGCGCCGAGCACGTGGTCAACCTCGACATGTCCCGTGCCGCCTTGAGCCGCGGACGCGACAACCACCGCCTGAACGGGCACGACCTGAGCCAGGTGAGCTTCCTCGGCCACGACCTGTTCAAGTCCTGGGGCAAGGTCATCAACAACGGGCCCTACGACCTGGTGATCATCGACCCGCCGTCGTTCCAGAAAGGCAGCTTCCTGCTGACCAAGGACTATCAACGGGTGCTGCGCCGCCTGCCGGAACTGCTCGCCCCACAAGGCACGGTGCTGGCCTGCATGAACGACCCGGCCTTCGGCGCGGACTTCCTGATCGACGGCGTCACCCGTGAAGCCCCGAGCCTGCGCTTCGTCGAACGCCTGGACAACCCGCCGGAGTTTCCGGATATCGATGTGCAGAGCGGCTTGAAGGCGTTGGTGTTCACCCTGGCGGACTGAGCAGCGGATCGCGGGGAACTACTCCAGCGCCGCCAACGGGCTCTCGTGGCTCACGGGCGGCGCCAAGCCCTGGCACGCCAGCAACCATTGCCGGAACGCCCCGGCCGGTAGCGGTACCGAGAAGAAGTAGCCCTGCCCGACTTCGTAGCCTTGTGCCTTGAGGATGTCACGCTGGGCCGCGTGTTCGATGCCTTCGGCCACCACCAGCAAGGACAGGCCCCTGCCGATGCCAATCACCGACTCGCTGAGGGCACGGCAGGAGGCATCGCGCTCCAGGTCATCGACAAAACTCTTGTCCAGCTTCAGCTCACTGATGGGCAGGTGACGCAAGTAACCCAGGCTGGAATACCCGGTGCCAAAGTCATCGATAGCCAGGCGCACTCCCAGGGCATGCAGTTCCTTGAGGGTTTGCTCGGTACCGGGGGTGTTGGACAGCAACACCCCCTCGGTGAGCTCCACGCACAAGTCTGCCGCCTGCAACTCGTAGCGTTGCAACTGTTGGGTAATCTGCGCCGCCAGATTGAGGTTGTGAAAGTTGATCGGTGACAGGTTGATCGACAGCGACGGCACCGTCAGGCCCTGCTCGCGCCACTGTGCCAGTTGCCCGCACGCGGTGTGCAGCACCCACTGGCTGAGTTCATTGATCAGCCCGCACTCCTCGGCCAGGGGGATGAAGCGTTCCGGCGAGATGGTGCCCAGGGTCGGATGTTCCCAGCGCGCCAACGCCTCCACCCCCACCAGGTTCCCACTGTGCAGATTGATCTGCGGCTGATACACCAGTTCCAGGCCATCGCCGGCCAGGGCCATGCGCAGCGCCGTTTCCAGAATCAAGCGACTCTGGGCGATGCGGTTCATTTCTTCGAGGAAAAAGCTGAAGCTGCCGCGTTCGGCGCGCTTGGCCTGGTACATCGCGATGTCGGCGCACTGCAGCAGGCTTTCCATGTCCTGGCCGTCACCGGGAAACAAGCTGATGCCGATGCTGGCCGACAGCACCACCGAGGTCCCGGCAATGCTCGCCGGAAAACTCAGGACGCGCTTGAGCCGTTCCAGAAATCCCGCGACCTGGGTCGCGTTGCGCCGCGGCAGGACCAGGACGAACTCATCCCCGGACAAGCGCCCGACGATGTCCGACTCACGCAGCACACTGGCAAGGCGCTGGGCCATGACTTGCAACAGTTCGTCGCCGGCTGCATGGCCGAGGGCATCATTGACCTGCTTGAAGCGATCCAGGTCGACAAACAACACCGCCAGTTCAGCCTGCTCCCTGGCCACTTCGGCAATGGTGCGTTGTGCCTTGGCCAGGAGCAGGTTGCGATTGGGCAAGCCGGTCAAGCCATCGTAATAGGCCATCCGGCGAATGGCCTGGCGCGCCTCCTCACGCTCCAGCGCCAGCATGCACAGGTGTGTGCCGGCGGTGACCAGGTGCGCATGCAAGGTGTCGGGGCCGCGGCACTCACGAAAATACAGGGCGAACGTCGCCGCCACCCGGCCGTCGCTGTTGCGCACTGGAATCGACCAGCACGCGCGCAAACCCGCCTTCTCGGCCAGCGCCTTGTAGTCCGCCCACAGCGGGTCGTGATTGATGTCCGTGACCAGCACCGGTTTGCCCCGGTAGGCCGCCGTGCCGCAGGAACCGGCAATCGGCCCGATCGACAAGCCTTCGATCGCCCGCGAGTACTCCACTGGCAAGCCAGGACTGGCCAGTGGGTGCAGGATGCCGTTGGGATCGACGCTTAGGATCGAGACGATAACTTCCGGGGCGATGCGTTCGATTTCCTGGCACATCAGGGTCAGCACGCTTTCCAGCGACGCCTCCTTGAGCAGCGCGCCGACCACTTTGTCCTGCAACACCTCATGCAATTTGACGCGGGTGATGTCGGTGAGCACGATCACCGTGTTGTCGACCTGCCCCTGGGCATCGAGCACCGGGGTCGAGGACACATGCACCCACAGCCGTTGGCCGCTGCGCTTGCTGATCAAGGCGCTGACTTCATGGGGATCGCCGCCGAACATCCGTTGCAGTTCAGGTAACACCGGCGCGTCGACCTCGGTGTCGACGACAAAGAACATCAGTGGTGACTGCCCCAGGACTTCTTCGCGGCTGTAGCCGAGCAGTTGCACCAGGCCGTCATTGACGTAGACCAGGCACGCAGCGGCATCGACGATGCAGGTGGCCGAGCGGGTGGCATTGACCGACAGTGACAGCAGGCGGTGTTCGATGTCTTTGAGACGGCTCTGGGTAATGTCCTTGAGAAAGGCCGCATAGAGGGTGCGGCCTTGCAGGGTGATCCTGGTAACGGACAGCGCTCCCCAGCGCACCTGCCCATCCTTGCCCAGGATGCTCAGGTCATGGCTGGAGCCGGCATCATCGGCCGTGCGCAGGGTCTCGGGAAACAGTGTGTCGACGTGACTGCCCAACACGTCCTGTCGGGGACAACTCCAGAACCGTTCGGCAGCGGCATTAAAAAACATCACCCGGCTCTGGTCGTCGATGACCACCACCGCATCGACCCATTGCTCCAGGGTCTGCACAAAGAAGTCCTGCGCATCACTGCGCCTGGCCCGCCTGACGCTCGTGTCCATTGCAGTCACTTGTCCACTGCCACCACCGCCCAGCCTCCTGGCCGCGCGTGGGGCGCCCTAAGAACCCTCGGAACCGGAAGGAACCTATCTTCGGCAACGCTACATGTTCTTGTTTGATCGTGAATGACGGCGGTTATTCACTTTAGTGCGGCAAGGACTGCGCAACGCTCGCTGCTTGAAATCACAGGATAGACGCGAAGTGACGCCCCCATGGGAAGCCGCCTGCCACAGGCGACTAGTGGTACTTGAGCGCACCCTGCCACCTTCCTACGATGAAACTACAGCGCGGCTTGTCTACTGCGGCTGCGGTGTGAGTGGCGAGTGCTCTGAACCCCAATCAAGCTCGCCACTGGCTCTACGTGCAACTTGAGCCTCGGGGCTCTACTTTTTCCCCATCAAAGCGCTTTGAGGCTCTTTTTTCACCCAATCGAAACGGGGTCAGGCGGTTCGCTAGCCGATGTCGTGACCCAATCGCTCCTGCACAAACACCCGCGCCCTGGCCGTCATTTGATCGAGATGGCGGTCGCGCTGTTTTTCCGCGTCGAGCATCGCCCGCTTGCCGTTCTTCTGCAGCAGGTAGGTGTGGATCTGCCGCACTTCGGTGGAGCGGTAGATGGGGGCGACATCCAGTACTGCGATCAGGCCGTCTGTCACTCGGTCGTGGGTGTTCATCAGCACCTGCGGTCCGCGCACGCCCAGCACCTGGAAACCCATTGCCTCGAAATACGGCACCTTGGCCACGGCACAGGTCAGTTCTGCGTGGGGGTAGCGGCCAAGCATGTCCTGGAGCATGGCGCGGGCGATGCCATGACGACGGTGGCTGGCGTGCACGGCCATGAAGGCCACGCCGCACGCATGGGGATCATCCTTGACGGGCAGGTACAGCAAAAAGCCGACGACCTTGGCGGGGTCCTCGGCGTCCAGCGCCACGATCAATTCGACGGCAATGCCCTGGGTGCCACTGAGGGCCTGCAGGTAGAGGTGGACCTCGTAGCCCACGGCGTACTGATAGATGGCAAACAGCGGGTTGCTCGGCGCCAAGGCGACACTGCTGATGTCGGTCAGGTTGTCGACCACCAACTGCAGGATCTGGTCAGTCACATGCTCGGAGCACGGGGTATCGAAGTGGCTAAGGGTAAACATCAATCTGTGGCTCCGAGGGAAAATTCCTGGAAAAAGGCGGGTATTGATCAGGCCTGGGTTTTCAGCGCCGCCAGCCACTCGGGGTGCAGGCGGGTCTGTTCGGTCTCCAGCCTCAGCGCCTCCATGGCAGCCTTGTGCTGGTCCATTTCACGCACCAGTTGGGCGTGGCTGCTGGAGTTGGCGTCCAGCTCGTGCATCTGCGCCAGCCCCAGGTGGTAAAAGCGCAGCAGCTTCATCGCGCTCGGGTTGCCGGCTGCAACCGCATCGGTGACCTGGTGCATGACGTTGGTGATGCGCATCAGGCTGCGCTTGAGCTGCCAGCCGTAGACGGCGGCAGCCATCCAGGGTTGCGACCAGAACGTGAGTTTCATCAGTGCCGCGCTGACCACCACCGCCGCAATCACCCCACCGAGGTTGTAGCGAAAGTTATCGCCACCCGGTTCGCCCAGCACCATCACCGCCAGCGTCGACAGGGCCATCGCCAGCACAATGAACAGCACGGCGATGATCAGGGTGCTGCGGCGCGTCTGCTGGCGAAAGGTTTCGGGGTTCCACGGCTTGATCTCAAACATCAGGGGCAGCGCTCTTTGGCAAGGTTGAACAGAAGATTGCCCGGCATTATCGCCCGTAGCGCCGGGAACAGACACGATTAATCCACCTCGCCGCCCTGGCCTTGCTTGATCTGCGGAACTCCTGGGTCGCACCGCGCATCATATGGGTATGTGACACACCCTTTGGCTTCACGCTTTGGAGGACTCACCATGCGCCGCCTACTGCTCGTTCCAACGCTTGCGCTCTGCCTGCCCTTCGGATCGGCCATGGCCGATGTCGACGCCAAGGATGTCGCCACCTCAGCGGGGGTCTCTGCGTCGCTGTACTCGACCTTCAAGGACGACAAAATTATCGTCCCGGCCCGCGATGATCTCTCCAGCTTTGTCGCCAGCGGCGGCACCATCCGCGGCGCCTACCTGGAGTCCGTGCTCAAACAGATGCGCCAGGACCACCCCGGCCTCGATGCCACGGATGAAGAACTGGCCCAGGCGCTGCTGACGCAGACCCCGCCTTCTCCCGGTCAATAATCTCGACCCTCTCGACAGCTGCTACGGGCTGCTACAGGGGAATGACGGGGCAGGCCAGCAGGTGGTTGATCCAGCGTACCTGGCGGGTGATGTCCTGGACTTTTTCCGCGGGCACCGCCGAGCCGGCCTGGGTGAAGTGGGCCAGGGTCTGCTGTTTGTGACGCAGCAGGCGCTGCCACTTGAGCAGGAAGGCCGGAGTGCGTGCCTGCAGTTGCAGGGGGCCGAAGTACAGTTGCTCGGCGCTGTAGCTCACCGGACCGGCGCGCTCGGCGACGATGATTTCGTAATCGAAGCGGTTCTCGCGCAGCACGTCCTCACTGACGATGGAATAACCATTGTCCATCAGCCACTGCCGCAGGGGTTGCTCGCCGCCGTTGGGTTGCAGGATCAGTCGCTCCTGGCCACTGAGGCGCGTCTTGCCACTGTCGAGAATGTCGCGAATGGTCTCGCCGCCCATGCCACAGATAGTCAGCGCGTCAATCTCGTCAGTGGGCTCGATCGCCGCCAGGCCATTGGCCAGGCGCACGCTGATGCACGCCTCCAGACCGTTGTCGCGCACGGTGCGCTGGGCCGAGTGGAACGGCGTCGCCGCCAGTTCGCCGGCCACCGCCGCCGCGATGGCGCCACGGCGCATCAACGCCACCGGCAAGTAGCCGTGGTCCGAGCCGATATCGGCCAGGCGCGCACCGGCTGGCACATGGGCCGCCACGCGCTCCAGGCGCATGGACAAGGTGTGTTCGTTCACTGTTCGGCGCCTTGCGATCAGAAGTTGGCGGGCGTGTTCGCACTGATGATTTCCGCCTCGTCCGCGCCGATGTTGCGAAACCGGTGCGCCAGTGTGGTCGGAAAGTAGTAGCCATCCCCGGCATTCAACACGCTGACCTGACCATCCACGGTGAGCTCCACGGTGCCCCGCGTCACCAACCCGCACTCCTCGCCTTCGGCGTGCACGATCGGTTCTTCGCCCGAGCTGGCACCCGGTGCGTACTGCTCGCGCAGCAGGCGCATCTGGCGGCTGGGCACCGAGGCGCCAATCAGCAGCAGGCGCAGGCCATGGCGACCGAGGTCGGGCTGTTCGTTGGCGCGGAAGATGTATTGGTGTTCGCGGGGTGGCTGGTCGAAGGTAAAGAAGTCCGCCAGGGACATGGGGATGCCCTCCAGCAGTTTTTTCAGCGAGCTGACGGAAGGACTGACCCGATTCTGTTCGATCAGGGAGATGGTGGCATTGGTGACGCCGCTACGCCGGGCCAGCTCGCGCTGGGACAGCTTGTAGCTTTCGCGTACTAATTTGAGTCGAGAGCCCGTGTCCATGACAGCCTTATGTGAGAAAAACTTAAGGGTAGTGTGGGCGGGATGGCGGGCGACTTGTGTCGCGAAAATCGCCGTTCCTCTGTCCCGAAGACGTGAAAGGCGGCTATTAAATCACGTTTTCCCCCTACCGCTCAGCAGCTTGGATAAAGGCCGGATAAAAAACCGACGACCTTCCTCAAGACGGCCGTCGGCGAGCGTCAACCTAGATGCCGAAACGGTCACGCATCGCGTAGTACACCGCGCCCATGGCCGTCAGCGGGGCCTGGAAGGTGCGGCCACCGAACATCGGCATGTGTGGCAGGGAGGCAAAGGCGTCGAAACGTTCGGCGTCGCCGCGGATCATTTCCGCGATCAACTTGCCGGCCAGGTGTGAGCAGGTCACACCGTGGCCGCTGTAGCCCTGCATGTAGTAGGCGTTTTTCTCGATGCGGCCGAATTGCGGCATGCGTGACATGGTCAGCAGGAAGTTGCCGGTCCAGCGGTAGTCGATCTTCACGTCCTTGAGTTGGGGAAAGGTCTTGAGGATTTTCGGGCGGATCAGTTGTTCGATGTCGTCCGGTTCGCGCGCACCGTAGACCACCCCGCCACCGTAGAGCAGGCGGTTGTCAGCGGTGAGGCGGTAATAGTCGAGCAGGTAGTTGCAGTCTTCGACGCAGTAGTTGTTGCTGATCAGGCTCCGGGCGACTTTTTCCGACAGGGGCTCGGTGACCACAATCTGCGAACCGCAGGGCATGCTCTTGCGGGTGACACGGTTGTCGAGGTCTTGCGGCAGGTAGGCGTTGCCGGCGATCAGCAGGTACTTGGCGCGCACCACGCCCTTGGCCGTGCGCACGACTATGGGTTCGCCGTAGGTGATTTCCAGCGCTGCCGACTGTTCGAAGATTTTTCCGCCAAGGCTGAGGATGGCGGCCGCTTCACCCAGGGCCAGGTTCAGCGGATGAACGTGGCCACCCTGCATGTCCAACAGGCCGCCGACGTAGTTGCCGGTCCCGACTTCCTTGGCGATCTCTTGCGCGTCGAGCATCCGCAGGTTGGGGTTGCCGTAGCGCTCCCAACCGCGCTTCTGTTCGGCCAGGCCCTTGAGTTGTTTCTTGTTCAGCGCGGCGAAAATGCCACCGGATTTGTAGTCGCACTGAATGTCGTATTGCTTGATGCGCGAGCGGATGATGTCCGCGCCTTCGAAGATCATGCTGCCCAGCACCTGGGCGGTCTTTTCGCCGTAGCGCTGCTCGATCACATCGACGTCGCGGCTGTAGGAGTTGACCAGTTGCCCGCCGTTGCGCCCGCTGGCGCCGTAGCCGACTTTAGCGGCTTCAAGCACGGTGACGCTGTAGCCCGCTTCGCTGAGGAACAGCGCCGAGGACAGGCCGGTGTAGCCGGCGCCGATCACACAGACGTCGCACTCCACCAACTCTTCGAGCACCGGGAAATCGATGACCTCGTTGCGGGTGGCGGCGTAGTAGCTGTTTACGTGTTTTTGCATGATTGAGTTCCCGCGCGGTGACACGCCAAAGGCCCGTCACCGCGACTGTCTAATAGGTCAGAGCTTGATCCAGGTGGCTTTGAGCTCGGTGTACTTATCGAAGGCGTGCAGGGATTTGTCGCGACCGTTGCCCGACTGCTTGAACCCACCGAAGGGCGCGGTCATGTCACCGCCGTCGTACTGGTTGACCCACACGCTGCCGGCGCGCAGGCCCCGGGCGAAGGTGTGGGCCTTGCTCAGGTCGCGGGTCCAGACTCCGGCGGCGAGGCCGAAGAGGCTGTCGTTGGCGATCTGCAACGCTTGTTCTGCGGTGTCGAAGGTGATCAGCGACAGCACCGGGCCGAAGATTTCCTCCTGGGCGATGGTCATGGCGTTGCTCACGCCGTCGAAAATCGTCGGCTCCACGTACTGGCCACCGCTTTCCTCGAGGGTGCGGTTGCCGCCAGCGATCAGTTCGGCACCTTGCTCGCGGCCAATGGCGATGTAACGCAGGATGTTTTCCAGTTGACGTTGATCGACCACCGCGCCGACCCGGGTTGCCGGGTCCAGCGCGTGCCCGGGTTGCCAGGCTTGCAGGGCCTCAAGCAGCAGCGGGATGAACGGATGACGAATCGAGCGTTCCACCAGCAGGCGTGAGCCGGCAGTGCAGACTTCGCCCTGGTTGAAGGCAATGGCACTGGCCGCCGCCTGGGCCGCCGCGCGCAAATCCGGCGCATCGGCAAACACCACGTTCGGGCTCTTGCCGCCGGCTTCGAGCCAGACGCGCTTGAGGTTGCTTTGCCCGGCGTAGATCAGCAACTGCTTGGCCACCGCGGTGGAACCGGTGAAGGCCAGGACGTCCACATCCATGTGCAGCGCCAGCGCCTTGCCGACGGTGTGGCCGTAGCCCGGCAGGACGTTGAACACGCCCTTGGGGATGCCAGCCTCCAGCGCCAGCTGGGCGATGCGGATGGCCGTCAGCGGGGATTTTTCCGAAGGCTTGAGGATGAACGAGTTACCCGCCGCCAGGGCCGGGGCGAACTTCCAGCTGGCCATGATCAACGGGAAGTTCCACGGCACGATGGCCGCGACCACGCCGCACGGCTCGCGGGTCACCAGGCCCAGTTGATCGTGGGGCGTGGCGGCGACTTCGTCGTAGCGCTTGTCGATGGCTTCGGCGCTCCAGCGGATCGCGTTGGCGGTCGCTGGAATGTCGATGGCCATGGCGTCGCTGATGGGCTTGCCCATGTCCAGGGTTTCCAGCAGCGCCAGTTCTTCCTGGTGGGCCAGAATCAAGTCGGCAAAGCGGATCAGGGTGCGCTTGCGCTCAGCGGGGGCCAGCGTGCACCAGACCCCGGATTCGAACGCCTGGCGGGCAACGAGTACGGCGGCATGGGCGTCGGCTTCATCGGTGCTGGCGACGTTGGCCAGGAAGCGCCCGTCAACCGGACTGATGCATTCGAAGGTGGCGCCGCTGAGTGCCGGACGGTATTGACCATCGATGAAGGCGCGGCCTTCGATGCTTAAGGACTGGAAGCGTTGCTCCCAGTCGCTGCGAGTGTTTGTCATGGTTGTGACTCGACGCAGGGGAATAGGCGGTGATCGGACTGAATGCCAGTCTCTTGGGGATGTGCCATGCAATCCCTGTGGGAGCGGGCTCGCCCGCGATTGCGATATCGCGGGCACGCCAACCCTCAGACCGTATGCAGGTACCAGTTGTACTCGAGGTCGGAGATGGAGTTCTCGAACTCGGCCAGCTCGCTTTCCTTGCACGCCACGAAGACATCGATGTACAGCGGGTCGATGTACTTGGCCATGACTTCGCTGTCGTCCAGCTCGCGCAAGGCATCGCGCAGGTTGTTCGGCAGGCTCTGCTCGTTCTGCTCGTAGCTGTTGCCTTCCACCGGTGCGCCCGGCTCGATCTGGTTGGTCAGGCCGTGGTGAATACCGGCCAGCACCGAAGCCATCAGCAGGTACGGGTTGGCGTCGGCACCGGCCACCCGGTGTTCGATGCGCACGGCGTCCGGCGAACCGGTCGGTACGCGCACGGCCACGGTGCGGTTGTCGATGCCCCAGCTCGGCGAGTTCGGCACGTAGAACTGTGCGCCGAACCGGCGGTAGGAGTTGACGTTCGGGCAGAGGAAGGCCATCTGCGCGGGCAGGGTCTCCAGCACACCGCCGATGGCGTGGCGCAATGCGGCGTTCTGCTCGGGATCCTCGCTGGCGAAGATGTTGTTGCCGGCCTTGTCGAGGATCGAGATGTGCACGTGCAGGCCGTTGCCCGCCTGGCCCGGATACGGCTTGGCCATGAAGGTGGTGTCCATCTCATGGTCGTAGGCGATGTTCTTCACCAGACGCTTGAGCAGGACTGCGTAGTCGCACGCCTTGATCGGGTCGGACACGTGATGCAGGTTGACTTCGAATTGCGCCGGGGCGCTTTCCTTGACGATGGCGTCAGCCGGGATGCCCTGCTCTTTCGCGCCTTCGAGGATGTCCTGCAGGCAGTCGACGTATTCGTCGAGGTCGTCGATCAGGTAGACCTGGGTCGACACCGGGCGCTTGCCGGAAACCGGGGAACGTGGCGACTGCGGACGGCCGTTCACGTTGTCCTGGTCGATCAGGTAGAACTCCAGTTCAAACGCCGCGCAAATGGTCAGGCCGAGGTCGTCGAACTTGCGCACCACGTTGGCCAGCACTTCACGGGGGTCAGCGAAGAACGGCTGGCCTTCGATCTCGTGCATGGTCATTAACAGTTGTGCGGTTGGGCGCTTCTGCCACGGCTCGATGCTCAGGGTGCCGGGAATCGGGTAGCAGATGCGGTCGGCGTCGCCGATGTCCAGACCCAGGCCGGTGCTTTCCACCGTGGAACCATTGATGTCGAGGGCGAACAGCGAGGCCGGCAGGTTGATGCCTTTTTCGTAGACCTTATGAAGACTGGTGCGCTCGATGCGCTTGCCGCGCACCACACCGTTCATATCCGCAATCAGAAGGTCGACGTACAAAACCTCAGGATATTTCTTAAGGAATGCGTTTGCTTCGTTGAGTTGAACGGTACGCAGGGGGACCGACATGATGCACCTATTAGCTGTTAATTATTATGTTCACTGCAGTTTCGCGACCTCAGTCAATCCGAAAGACAAAGTGAAGTCAATAGCGGGCCAAGGGGCTTTTTTGTTGATTTTATTGGTCATTACAGCCAACCACCACCCAGCAATCACTCGCAAACCCTCAGCCAATCTGAGTTTCAGCGATCCAGCCGTTTAGAATTATTTACATGAGAGTTGTTAAATAAAATCAACGAGGCTAAGCTCTGGAAAAGCTCGTTCAAGTGTGAAACTTCGAGGTGATAAAAATGGCATTCAAGCCATTGATCGGCGTTACTGCGTGCGTCAAACAGATTGGCCTGCACCCCTACCACGTCAGCGGTGACAAGTACTTGCGTGCTGTCAGCGTCGCGGCGCTGGGGCTACCCGTGGTCATTCCTTCCCTGGGCAACCTGACTGAAATCGACGACCTGCTCGGTCAACTCGACGGCCTGTTGCTGACCGGCTCACCGTCGAACGTGGAGCCTTTGCACTATCAAGGCCCGGCCAGCGCTCCCGGCACGGATCACGATCCGGCGCGGGACGCCACCACCCTTCCTCTATTGCGTGCAGCCATCGCGGCGGGCATTCCGGTGCTCGGTATTTGCCGCGGCTTCCAGGAAATGAACGTGGCGTTCGGCGGCAGCCTGCACCAGAAGGTGCATGAGTTGCCGGGCGTGCTCGATCACCGCGAAGCGGATCACCCGGACCTGGCGGTGCAGTACGCCCCGGCCCACGCGGTCAGCGTGCAGCCGGGCGGTGTATTCGAGGCGCTGGAGTTGCCCGCAACGTTCCAGGTCAACTCGATTCACAGCCAGGGCATCGACCGGCTGGCACCAGGCCTGTGTGCCGAGGCCATCGCGCCGGACGGCCTGATCGAGGCGATTTCGGTGGCGCACAGCAAGGCCTTCGCTCTCGGCGTGCAATGGCACCCGGAGTGGCAAGTACTGGATAACCCTGCGTACCTGACGATTTTCCAGGCGTTCGGTGCGGCTTGCCGGCAACGGGCGGCGCTGCGTCACGCACGCTGAGCTGAACCACAACCCTCCATTTCTACCCCCGCGAGTCTGGCCGGCGTACCTTCGCGCGCCCGTTTCTCGCGACAGCCACGCACCGCAATAACAACAAGCACGACCCGGCAGCCAGGACGGCGGTGCCGAACAAGCCGAATCGCCATGAGCACCTCCAGGTGGCACCTGGCGATTGGCAATCAACTATTAAGTCAGGCCGCGTTGGCCCGGCGACTGAAACCTGTTGGGAGTTTCACATGGCAAACGCCTCCAGCATTTACAGGAAGGCTCTTGAGGGTCATCAGCAACCGAAAAAGGTGCTGGTACGAGTCGATCGTGTCACCAAGAAGTTCGACGAAACCACGGCGGTGGACGATGTGTCCCTGGACATCCATCAAGGCGAAATCTTCGCCCTGCTCGGTGGCTCCGGGTCCGGCAAGTCGACCCTGTTGCGCATGCTCGCTGGATTCGAGCGCCCCACCGAAGGACGGATCCTGCTCGACGGCGTCGACATCACTGACATGCCGCCCTACGAGCGGCCGATCAACATGATGTTCCAGTCCTACGCGCTGTTCCCGCACATGACGGTGGCACAGAACATCGCCTTTGGCCTCAAGCAGGACCGTTTGCCCGCCAGCGAGATCGACGCCCGTGTCGAGGAGATGCTGCGCCTGGTGCACATGACCCAGTACGCCAAGCGTAAGCCACACCAACTGTCCGGTGGCCAGCGCCAGCGTGTCGCCCTGGCCCGCTCCCTGGCCAAGCGGCCCAAGCTGTTGCTGCTCGATGAGCCGATGGGCGCGCTGGATAAAAAACTGCGCTCGCAGATGCAGCTGGAACTGGTGGAAATCATCGAGCGGGTCGGCGTGACCTGCGTGATGGTGACCCACGACCAGGAAGAGGCCATGACCATGGCCGAACGCATTGCCATCATGCACCTGGGCTGGATCGCGCAGATCGGCAGCCCGGTGGACATCTATGAAGCCCCGGTGAGCCGCATGGTCTGCGAGTTCATCGGCAACGTGAATGCCTTCGACGGCACGGTGGTGGAGGACCTGGAGGGCCACGCGATCATTCACTGCCCAGACCTGGAGCAGCAGATCTATGTCGGCCATGGCGTCAGCACCTCGGTGCAGGACAAGTCGATCACCTACGCCATCCGCCCGGAAAAAATGCTGGTCAGCACCACAAAACCCGAGAGCCGCTACAACTGGTCCCGGGGCAAGGTGCAGGACATTGCCTACCTCGGCGGGCACTCGGTGTTCTATGTCGAGTTGCCTGGCGGCAAGGTCGTCCAGTCGTTCATGGCCAATGCCGAGCGCCGCGGCGCCCGACCGACTTGGGACGATCAGGTCTACGTCTGGTGGGAAGACGACAGCGGCGTGGTACTGCGCGCATGAACACACTCACTCAGCAGTTCCAGCGGTTTCTGCCCAGTGGGCGCAAAGTCGTGATCGGCCTGCCTTTCGTGTGGCTATTCCTGTTCTTCATGCTGCCGTTCTTCCTGGTGTTGAAGATCAGTTTTTCCGAAGCCGCGCTGGCCATTCCGCCCTACTCCGAGATCTACAGCTTCGCCGAGCAGAAGTTCGAACTGATGCTCAACCTGGGCAACTACACGATGCTCGCCGCCGATGAGTTGTATCTCTCGGCGTACCTGGGTTCGTTGAAGGTCGCCTTGCTCAGTACCCTGATGTGCCTGGTGCTCGGCTTCCCGATGGCCTACGCGATTTCCAAGGCCAGCAAGGAAGCGCAGAACGTCCTGTTGCTGCTGATCATGATGCCGACCTGGACGGCGATCCTGATCCGGGTCTATGCGTGGATGGGCATCCTCAGCAACAACGGCCTGCTCAATGGCTTCCTGATGTGGACCGGCCTGACCTCGCACCCGATCGAAATCCTCAACACCAACACCGCGGTGTACATCGGCGTGGTCTACGCCTACCTGCCGTTCATGGTGCTGCCGCTGTACGCCAACCTGGTCAAGCATGACCAGAGCCTGCTGGAGGCGGCGTCCGACCTGGGTTCGAGCACCTTCAACAGCTTCTGGAAGATCACCGTGCCGCTGGCCAGGAACGGCATCATCGCCGGCTGCATGCTGGTGTTCATCCCGGTGGTGGGCGAGTTCGTGATTCCGGAACTGCTGGGTGGCCCGGAAACCCTGATGATCGGTCGCGTGCTGTGGCAAGAGTTCTTCAACAACCGTGACTGGCCGGTGGCATCCGCCCTGGCGGTGGTGATGCTGGCGATCCTGATCGTGCCGATCATTCTGTTCAACCGCAGCCAGGCCAAAGCGATGGAGGGACGAGCATGAAGCGTTTCGGATTTTCCCGTTTGATGCTGGTACTGGGCCTGGCGTTCATCTACCTGCCCATGCTGATTCTGGTGATTTACTCGTTCAACGCCTCGAAGCTGGTAACGGTCTGGGGTGGCTGGTCGGTGAAGTGGTACGTCGGCCTGCTGGACAACAGCCAACTGATGGGCTCGGTGGGGCGCTCCCTGGAAATCGCCTGCTACACCGCGATTGCCGCGGTGGCGCTGGGCACCCTGGCGGCGTTTGTGTTGACCCGGGTCACCCGCTTCAAGGGTCGCACCCTGTTTGGCGGCCTGGTCACCGCACCGCTGGTGATGCCGGAGGTGATCACCGGCCTGTCGTTGCTGCTGCTGTTCGTGGCCATGGCACAGATGATCGGCTGGCCGATGGAACGTGGCATCGTCACCATCTGGATCGCTCACACCACATTTTGTGCCGCCTATGTGGCAGTGGTAGTCTCCGCGCGCTTGCGCGAACTGGACCTGTCGATCGAAGAAGCGGCCATGGACTTGGGGGCACGGCCGTTCAAGGTGTTTTTCCTGATCACCATCCCGATGATCGCGCCCTCGCTGGCGGCGGGCGGCATGATGTCGTTCGCCCTGTCGCTGGATGACCTGGTGCTGGCCAGCTTCGTCTCGGGCCCGGGCTCCACGACCCTGCCGATGGAAGTGTTCTCGGCGGTGCGTCTTGGGGTCAAACCCGAGATCAACGCGGTGGCCAGCCTGATCCTGTTGGCGGTGTCGCTGGTGACCTTCCTGGTCTGGTACTTCAGCCGCAAGGCCGAGGCCAATCGCAGACGGGCGATCCAGGACGCCATGGACCAGACCGCCAGTGAATCCTGGCAGCCCGCCGCCAAGCCCATGGCCGGCGCAACGGCCTGATGTCCGCTGGCGAGGGCACACGCTTGCTCGCCAGCGGTTTTTCCAACGCTTTACGTCATTCGTATAAAAAGAAAATGGAGTTGTACCGATGAAAATGTTTGGCAGGACGCTGCTGACACTGTCCTTATTGGGCGCGATCGCCACGGGCGCCCAGGCCAATGACAAGGTTCTGCGCGTCTACAACTGGTCCGACTACATTGCCCCGGACACCGTCAGGAAGTTCGAAGACGAGACCGGCATCAGCGTGACCTACGACGTCTTCGACAGCAACGAAACCCTTGAGGCACGCCTGCTGGCGGGTAAATCCGGGTACGACATCGTGGTGCCGTCCAACAGTTTCCTGGCCAAGCAGATCAAGGCTGGGGTGTACCAGGCGCTGGACAAGTCAAAACTGTCGAACTGGAAAAACCTCAACCCGGTGCTGCTGAACAACGCATCGGCCAGCGATCCGGACAACGGCCACGCATTCCCCTACATGTGGGGCTCGATCGGTATTGGCTTCAACCCGGAGAAGGTTCGGGAAGTACTGGGCGCCGACGCGCCGGTGAATTCCTGGGACCTGCTGTTCAAGCCCGAGAACGCGGCCAAGCTCAAGGCCTGCGGCATCAGTTTCCTCGATTCGCCCACGGAAATGCTCCCGGCCGCCCTGCACTACCTGGGCTACCCGGTGAACACCCAGGACAAGCAGCAGATCAGCGAGGCTGAAGCGCTGTTCATGAAGATTCGCCCGTCGGTGGCGTACTTCCATTCGTCCAAGTACATCTCCGACCTGGCCAACGGCAACATCTGCGTGGCGGTCGGTTACTCCGGCGACGTGCTGCAAGCCAAGGCCCGCGCCGAGGAGGCCGGGGGCAAGGTCCAGGTCGACTACAGCATTCCCAAAGAAGGCGCCGGCAGCTTCTACGACATGGTGGCCATCCCGCGGGATGCGGCCAACGTCGACAATGCCTACCTGTTCATGAACTTCCTGATGCGCCCGGATATCATGGCCGAGATCACCAACAGCGTCGGCTACAGCAACGCCAACGCGGCCGCGACCCCGTTGGTGGACGAAGGGATTCGTAACGACCCGGGCTCGTACCCGTCGCAAGCGGTGATGGCGACCCTGTATGCCGTGCCGGACATGCCCATCGCCACGCAACGGATCATGACCCGCGGCTGGACCCGGGTAAAACTCGGCAAGTAAGCCCCTGTGGGGGCCTGCTCGCGAAGGTAATCTGTCAGGCATCATCGATGTTGGCTGTGCCGGCGTCATCGCGAGCAAGCGCGCTCCCACAGGGATTGGAGTTCGCTTGACTGATCTGCATCACTGCCAAGGCCCGAGGCCTAGAACAAGCCCAACTGCCCGCCAATCAGGGTGCTGAAGTCGTCGTCGACAAACGGCAGGATCGCATCCGCCACCGGCTGCAGCTGGCGACTGACGTAGTGTTCATAGTCGATCGGCGCACTGCGGGTTTCCAGGGGTTCGGGACCGGCGACGGTGATCAGGTAGCTGATCCATCCACCCCGCTGGTACTGGCGCGGTCGCCCCTGCTGGGCGTTGTACTCGTCGGCGATGCGCGCCGCCCGCACATGGGGCGGCACGTTGCGCTCGTAGTCGTCCAGGGGGCGACGCAGGCGCTTGCGGTAGATCAGCAGTTGATCCTGCTCACCGGCCACGGTGGCGCGGACGAACTCGCGCACATAGTCCTGGTAGGGCCGGCGGTGGAAGATGCGCGAGTAGAGTTCCTGCTGGAACTGCCGAGCCAACGGTGACCAATCGGTGCGCACCGTCTCCAGGCCTTTGTAGACCATTTGCTCGCTGCCGTCGGCATGCATCACCAAGCCGGCGTAGCGCTTCTTGCTGCCCTCCTCGGCTCCCCGGATGGTCGGCATCAGGAAGCGCCGGAAATGGGTTTCGTATTGCAACTCCAGCACACTGTGCAAGCCGAACTCGGCCAACAGGTGTTCACGCCACCACTGGTTGACGTGGGCCACCAGGGCGTGACCGATCTGCGCCGCTTCTTCCTGGCCATGGGCCCGGCGCAGCCAGACGAACGTGGAGTCGGTGTCACCGTAGATCACCGCATGGCCCTGGGCTTCGATCAGTTGCCGGGTACGCTGCATGATCTCGTGTCCGCGCAGGGTGATCGAGGACGCCAGGCGGGTGTCGAAAAACCGACAGCCGCTGGAACCCAGCACGCCGTAGAAGGCGTTCATGATGATCTTCAGTGCCTGGGACAGCGGTGCGTTGCGTTCGCGCTTGGCCACTTCCCGGCCTTCGGACACGCGGGCGACGATGGCAGGCAGGCAATGTCGGGTCCGCGAGAAACGCGCCCCCCGAAAGCCCGGTACCGACTCACGGTCGTCCGGGTGGCGCAGGCCTTCGATCAGGCCCACGGGGTCGATCAGGAAGGTGCGGATGATCGAGGGGTACAGGCTCTTGTAGTCGAGCACCAGTACCGACTCGTACAGGCCTGGCTGCGAGTCCATGACAAAGCCGCCGGGGCTGGCCTGGGGTGGGCGCTCGCCCTGGTTCGGCGCAACAAACCCCTGACGGTGCATCAGCGGCATGTACAGGTGGGTGAAGGCCGCCACCGAGCCGCCACTGCGGTCGGCGGGCAGCCCCGTGACACTGGCTCGCTCCAGCAGGAAGGTCAACAGTTCGGTCTTGGCGAAGATGCGTGTCACCAGCTCGCAGTCCTTGAGGTTGTAGCGTGCCAGGGCCGGCTTGTCCTCGGCGAACATGCGGTTGATTTCGTCCATGCGCTGGTAGGGGTTGTCGATGGACTTGCCCTCACCGAGCAGGGTCTGGGCGACGTTCTCCAGACTGAACGAGGGGAAACTCCAGGTGGCTGAACGCAGGGACTCGATGCCGTCGATGATCAGCCGGCCCGCCGCAGCGGCAAAATAGTGATTGTTGCCCGAGCCGTGTTCACGCCATTGCATCTCTTCGCCACCACGCCCCAGGCGCAACGGCACCGCCAGGCGCCGGGCATGCTCGTGCAGTACCCGCAGGTCAAACTGCACCAGGTTCCAACCAATGATCGCGTCGGGGTCGTGCTGGGCGAACCATTGGTTGAGTTTCTTCAGCAGCGTGGCCCGCGAGTCGCAGTACTCCAGGTCGAAGTCGACGGCGCTGGTGTCACCATTGGGCGCGCCGAGCATGTAGACCTGGCGCTGCCCGCAACCTTCCAGGGCAATCGAGTACAACTCGGCTTGCTCGGTGGTCTCGATGTCCAGCGACACCAGCTTCAGGCGTGGACGGTAATCCGGCGCCGGTTTGAGGTGGGTTTCGAGCAACAGGTCACCTTCGCCGGCCATGCCGCTGAACGACACGGGGGCGGTGATGAAGCGCTCCATCAGGTAGCGCTCCGGCGGGCGGATGTCCGCTTCGAAGACCTCAACCCCGGCCCGCCGCAGTACCGACTCCCAGTGCATCAACTGGCGGTGTTGCGCGCAGTACAGGCCGAACACTTGGCGGTGGTGGAAGTCCTGCAACCCCAGAGGCCGCAGTTCCACGCCCGGCTCGTCGCGCACCAGCTCCTGGGTACGTTCACGGTACAGCTCAGGGATAAAGGCGACTGAGGTCTGCACGGGCAGGCGCACCTGACGCGGCCCGGCATCGGTCGCCAGCCAGAACTCCACGTGGGTGCCCGTCGGGGTGTCGCGCCAATGCCGGGTCAGGACGAAGCCCTGCTGTAAATCCACCGCAACAACCTCGAAGATGATTGGCCTTCGATTCTACGCGTCATTGCTGCTTCACGTGACCTTTGCATGTGTGACGCAAGGGATTGTAGGACAAGGTTAAATCCCTCCCCACGAGCGCTTCGGTTATTTTTGTAGTGAATGAAATATTTCACTACAAACCCGTTGACGAGGGGTTATTCCCCTTGCATGATGCAGACGTCTCCCCGATCGGGAGCACAGGCAAAAGTGTTGTGAAAAGGCTCGACTGACCGCCGAGCTGTTCCCGGATGTGTACTGCCCACAAGGCAGATTGATGAAGCTGACCTGGCATGTGCGTCCACTACACGGACGAGAAACGCTGGCGATCAATCCTCAAGATGCTTGTGGCCGAGTGAGTGGTATCGGTAGCAACTTCTCAGGCAATCGTCGTTTCTCCCCCGCTGTGCCGCAAGTGCGTAGCAGTTTCTCGGCAAGACTACATGCATCCCGCTCAAGGCCCTGCCGATATTCGGCAGACAACCACTGTCGCCCTGGTTTCGGTACCAGATATCAACTTACCGAAGTAGAGAAGTGAATTAGCGAATCAACTAGACAGATCAAACATTGGTCAAGGGGCTTTAACATGAATCTGAACAATCAACCGACTATTGATGAACTGGCTCGTATGTTCGCAGCGCACAAAGACAGCCACGACAGCCATATCCTGTGGATTGCCAAATCTGGCCAGGTGCATATCGACTGCCTGTCGCCCCACGCCCATGAAGACGAGTTCGACAAGAACAACCATGACTTGCGTGCCCGACTGAAGATGTACCGTCGCGGCCAGGGTTATGTCGGCAAGAAAGCCGCCGCCGACAAAGATTATGTCGGTCGCGTTCTGGCCACACTGACCCAGGAGTGGCAGCACCTGCAGGCCAAACCTGAAGTGTGTGTCATCGACCGCTACTGCTAAGTTGTTCTGCACAGCCGCTGATGACCTTAAGACGTTGTCAGCGGCTTTTTTGTCGCTGTTTTTCGCCACCCAACGCGGATGCCGCAGTTCGATGACGCAGATAGAGCAGGTAAATGCCGCTTTGCCTACTTGCTCCACGGGCTGGCGTCTATGATTCTGTAAGGGTGTCCGGGCGCAAGGCGCCTGCCAACCATTTCCACCTCGCAGAGGCTCCTCCATGAAGACAGTCGCGCAACTGCTCAAGCTCAAGGCCCAGCAGAACCAGCAGGTCCATACCATCAATTCCGATCAGATGGTGCTGGAAGCGCTGATGGTGATGGCGGCGAAAAACGTCGGCGCCCTACCCGTGCTCCAGGACGGCAACATTGTCGGAGTCATCAGTGAGCGGGACTATGCGCGCAAGTTGGTGCTCAAGGGACGATCCTCGGTCGGCACTCCGGTCAGCGAGATCATGAACTCGCCGGTGATCACCGTGGACTCCCACCAAAGCGTGCAGACCTGCATGAACATCATGACCGACAAGCACCTGCGCCACTTGCCGGTGGTCGAAGGCGGCCAGTTGCTGGGCTTGCTGTCCATCGGCGACCTGGTCAAGGAAGCCATTGCCGAACAGGCCGAACTGATCCAGCAGCTGGAGCAGTACATTCGCGGCGAGTGACTCCCCTTCTCTTACTGACTGCGCGTCCTCCTGGCGAGGGCACGCCGTTTTACCTTTCAGTCACGATCCAGCCTCAGCCAACTTTATATTTGCTCTATCGCAAGGCACTTCTATATTCACTTAACGCCCCTGAAGCTTTTTGCCTCCCCTTGAGTGCTAACCATGGCCAGGACTGACGCACTGATCATCTGTGAGCACTGCGATGGTGTGTATGAGAAAGTTACGCTCGCCAAACACCAGACTGCCCTGTGCCAGCGCTGTGGCGGTGTGCTGCAGCGCTACAACGGCCTGTCGGTGCAACAGCGCCTGGCGCTGACCCTGACGGCGGCGGTGCTGTGGGTGTTCGCCAACTTCTATCCGGTGATGAGCATCAGCCTGAAGGGCCTGAAGAACAGTGCCACGCTTTGGGACTCGGTGGTGGCCCTGAGCGACGGCCCGATTACCTTTATCGCCCTGGTGGCGGCCATCTCCATCATCATTGCCCCGATATTCCAGTTGTTGCTGTTGATCTGGGTCTTGAGTTTTGCCCTGGCGTCCCGGCGCTCCCCGGCGTTCAAACTGTGTATGCGCTGGCTGGAAACCCTGCGGCCGTGGAGCATGCTCGAAGTCTGCCTGCTGGGGGCGATGGTAGCGGTGTTCAAACTCGCCGGTCTGCTGGATGTGGTGCCCGGTCTTGGCCTGTTTGCCCTGGCACTACTGAGCCTGCTGCTGATCCGCATTGCCGGGCGTGATGTGCGCGAGCTGTGGGATAACCTATGAACACCCCGCCCGAGGCACGCGACCTCAACCTGTGCCTGTGTCACAGCTGTGGCCTGGCGTGCGACATGAGCGACGAACCCCAGACGTGTGAGCGCTGTGATGCGCCGCTGCACCGACGCAAGACCAACTCCCTCGCCCGCACCTGGGCCTTTCTGCTGGCGGCCCTGGTGTTCTATATCCCGGCCAACCTGCTGCCCGTGATGAACACCAGCATGTTCGGCAGCGGTGCCGACAGCACCATCATCGGCGGGGTGCTGGAATTTTGGGAACACGGCGCCTGGGACATTGCGCTGATTATTTTCATTGCCAGTATCGCCGTGCCGGGGGTCAAGTTTGTCGCCCTCAGCCTGCTCCTGGTGACGGCGCAGCGTGGCAGTCTCTGGGCGCGCAAAGAACGCTCGCAGCTGTACCGTTTCGTCGAACTGATCGGCTACTGGTCTATGCTCGACGTGATCGTCGTGGCACTGGTGGCCGCGCTGGTGAAATTCCAGGCGCTGGGGGATATCGAGCCACGGGCCGGTATTCTGTTCTTTGGCATGGTGGTGGTGTTCACCATGCTGTCGGCCATGAGCTTTGACCCGCGCCTGATTTGGGACAACCGACAATCCGAGGAGGTCATGGATGCAATCGCCAGCCACTGAGGGGCAGCAAGCGCCCGGCACAGCTAACATCAAGACCCGACGCTGGAGTGTTTCGCTGGTGTGGATTGTGCCGATCGTGGCGGTATTGGTGGGGATCTCCCTGGTGATCCACAACGTGATGCAACAAGGGCCGGTGATCATCCTCAACTTCAAGACCGGGCAAGGCCTGACCGCCAACAAGACCGAGGTCAAATACCGCAACGTGGTGATTGGCCATGTCTCGGAGGTCGAGCTCAGTGCCGACCAGAAGAGTGTCAATGCCACGGTGAAACTGGCCAAGCAGGCCGAGTCGTTCACCCGCAAGGATTCCAAGTTCTGGGTGGTACGCCCGCGTATCGGCGCTGGCGGAGTGTCGGGTATCGACACCTTGCTGTCCGGCGACTTTATCGGCGCCGACGCCGGTCAGTCGAACGACCGCGCCAAGACCTTTATCGGCCTCGAAGCGCCGCCCCCCATTACCTATGACGAACCCGGCAAGCGCTTTATGCTGCACACCCGAGACCTCGGCTCGCTGGATATCGGCTCGCCGGTCTACTACCGCAAGATTCCCGTGGGGCAAGTGGTGGCCTACGCCCTGGACGCCGACGGCAAAGGCGTGAACATCGAGGTCTTCGTCGCCTCGCCGAACGATGCCTATGTCACCCACAACACCCGTTTCTGGAACGCCAGCGGCATCGATGTCGAAGTCGGCGCCAATGGCTTCGCGGTCAAGACCGAGTCACTCTCGGCCCTGTTGTTGGGGGGAATTACCTTCCGTGCACCCGACTACAGCCCCGATGACAAACCGGCCGCCGAAGGCACCAGCTACGAGCTGTTCGAGGACCAGAAAACCGCACTCGCCCCGCCCAATGGCAAGCCGCAATTCCTCGCCCTGCGTTTCGACCAGACGTTGCGTGGACTGAAGGTCGATGCGCCCGTTGAATTCCAGGGACTGGAAATTGGCAAGGTGGTGGCGATCAACCTGGATTTCGATGAGAAGACCCGCAGCTTTCCGATCAATGTCGGCATCGTCATCTATCCGCAACGCCTGGGCCGCGCCCATCTGAAAATGCTCGCGGCGCTCAAGCACGATCCCAATGACGAACAGGCCGGGATCCGGCTCATGGGGACCTTCGTCGAGAACGGCCTGCGTGCCCAGGCCCGTAGCGGCAACCTGTTGACTGGACAGCTGTACATCGCCCTGGAGTTCTTCCCCAAAGCACCAAAAGTGGCCTTCGATGTCAATGCGCGTCCGGTGATGATCCCAACCATACCGGCCAGTCTCGAGCAACTGCAGGAGCAACTGCAGTCCATGGTGGAGAAGATCAACAGGCTGCCAATCGAGCGCATCGCCAACAACCTGGACGACAACCTGACGGAGATGCGCAAAGGCATCAAGCAGTTCAGCGGTCGGACTCTGCCTGGAGTGCAGACCACCTTGCAAGAGGTGAGCAAGACCCTGCAATCGGCGAACTCGACCCTTGCCGAAGACTCGCCACAACGTGAGCAATTGACCCAGACCCTGGATGAACTGGGACGGATGTCACGCTCGCTGCGTGAGTTGTCCGACTACTTGAGCAGAAATCCGGAATCCTTGCTGCGCGGCCGTCCGAAAGACGCCCCGGCGCGCAATCTGCAACCATCTTCGAGCCGCTGAGCACAGGAGCAGGTCCATGTCTTTGTCGTTGAAAGTGTCGTTGCTCGGTGCACTGTTGCTGCTGGCGGCGTGCCGCAGTGACCCGATTCATTATCACACGCTGCTCCCGGCGCAACCGGCCCCGGGGGCCCATGGGGCGGCGAACATCCAGTTCGAGCAGATCAGCGTGCCGCCCCAGGTCGACCGCCCGCAGATGGTCATACGCCAGGGCAGTAGCGGCCTGGCGATCCTGGAGACCGAATGGTGGGGCGCGAGCCTGGTGGACGAGTTGCGCAATGCCCTGGTCGACCAGTTGTCCAGCCCCGCCATCGGGGGCAAGTTGTCGTTGCGCCTGGACGTGCAGCGCTTCGATTCAGTCCCTGGAGAGTACGCGCTGATTGATGCGCAATGGCGCCTGCGCACGGCGGAGGGGGAAAGCGGCAAGGCCTTCCTGAATTGCCGCACCACCGTGCGGACGCCGTCTGGGCCGAGTATCGACGACCTGGTGGTGGCCCATCAGAACAACGTGAAACGCCTGGCCGCGGCCATCAACCTGACCGCCAAGACTGATCGTTGCCCCGCATCCCCATGAGCGACCCGCTCACTGCACTCCGCTGCCGAGGGCATCAGGGGTGAACACATCCCCCTGTTCGGGCGCTACCAGGGGACCCGCCCTCAGGCCGCCTTCGATTTGCCGGGAGATGTAGTTAACCCCGGCCATCACCCCGTTAGTCTCGTTTTCCATCAAGCCGAGCCATGCCTTGTCGAAGGCGGCATTCAGACTTTTACGCATTTGCGCTTGCGCCTCGGGGCGGTCGCTTTCATTGGACATGGCACCGATGCCCAGCGAGACCACCGATATCACCGCGCCTGCGACCCGACCGACGGCCGCCGCCACCGCGCTGGCGACGCTGCGCGAGGCAATCTGCGCCTCGAGCCGCTCACTGGCGCGCTTGGCCACTGATGAGATCCCGGCGTCCGACAACCCGGCGCCGGCCCCGCTGTTGGAGCCGCGCACCTGTTCGATCAAGGCCAGGTAAGCCGGCATCCGGTTGACCGGTTCGGCGTGGACGATCTGATACAGCGAAGCATTGCGCGCAGGCGGCGGTGCCAGGGTGATGGCAGGTATCCGGTTGAGGCGCTGGTCGAATTGGTCCTGGGACACGGCGTGATGCTCCTGGATCTCCCCCAGATGAGCACTGAGCATCTGCAGGTACAGGGTCACGGCGTCGCCCATGATCACGTTGGGGTCAGTGACCTTGGCCACCGGATCCAGCACGCGTTCGTGGTATTGCTCCTGCAGGTACAGGGTCAGGCGATTGACCACCGAGTCCTTCTCATCTTTGGCGCTGAGCTTGTACCAACCCACCTTCATGCCCAGCCATTGCTGGGTCCAGTAGCCGGTGAACCAGGGAATGAAGTCGCTCTCGGTGCGCTGGAACACTTGCTCGCGCCACCGCTCCATGGCTTTGCGCGTGTACCGGCGAACCGTTTCCCTGGAGGACAATGAGGCGGCTTCGATGTCTTTATCAATCTGCTGCCAGGTCGCGTCCGTGATCACCACCTGCACCGCCGGCTCGACGCGGCGCGCGGTCGAGCATCCAGCCAGTAACATGACCAGCAAGGCAAGAAACAGGACACGCCGATTCAAGATCGCAGTCCCCCGCAAATGACACGACAGCCGTAGCCACGCATCAATGCGAATCGAACGCCTGGCGTTTTGGGTCACGGTACAGTGAGTATAGGTGGTGAAGTACCGGATCAATCACCGAGAGGAGGCGACATGCTCTATCGACTGACGGCTGACGGGCTGTTGCTCGTGCATCTGCTGTTCATTCTATTCGTACTGTTCGGCGCCCTGCTCGCGTTCAAATGGCGCTCAGTGATCGGGTGGCACCTGCCAGCGGCACTGTGGGGTACCCTGGTTGAGGTCTGCCACTGGAACTGCCCACTGACCCGCTGGGAGAACCTCATGCGGCACAGTGCCGGCCAGGCCGGGTATGAGGAAAGCTTCATCGAACATTACCTGTGGCCCCTGATCTACCCCGCCGGGCTGACGCCCACCATCCAGTTAGGCCTCGGTGGCCTGGTGGTGTTGATCAATGGCCTGATTTACCTACGCCTGGCTAGGCGCTGAGTTTTCCGCGGACAAAAACAAAACCCCTACCTGCATACGCAGATAGGGGTTTCGGAATTTAATCTTGACGATGACCTACTCTCACATGGGGAAACCCCACACTACCATCGGCGATGCATCGTTTCACTGCTGAGT